>NZ_JBSQYS010000037.1:0-48529 GCF_055140945.1 Sunxiuqinia sp. | reverse complement strand
TAAGCATTATTTTGCCCTAGTTAAGTGGCATGGAAAAGAGAATGAAAGAACGGATTGTGCAATATTTTCAACGAACAATATCACAAATGGAGCGGTTTGCGAAAACACTGTTTATTGTTTTGTGGGGGCTCCTCTATTTTTCGGCGGGTTTTGCTGCGAGCAACGAAGTAAGTTTCGACTCATTTACTCAGGAAAGCGGCCTGCCTAATAATTTGATACAGACAATTTATCAGGATCATAATGGATGGATGTGGATTGGCACCAGCCAGGGATTGAGTCGTTTTGATGGATATGAGTTTGTAAACTTTGTGCATTCTGATGATGATACAACAAGCCTGAACGGAAATTTGGTGAGGGTTATTTTTGAAGACAATAGAGGGCGTCTTTTGATTGGCACCGAAAATGGAGGGTTGAATGTGTTCGACAGGGAGTTAGAAATCTTTTATCGTCCCTACGAAAACAAGCTCCATTTCAGTGGCGAAGACATGTCTGTTAATGATATTGAGCAAGATGCCGCCGGAAATTTATGGTTGGCAACCAATCACGATATTTTAATTATTGATACGTTTGGTACTGTTTCTCGCCTGTCGCTTGCTCCCGAAGATTCACAAGATAAGAATGAGGCGTTTGTACGTGTGATTGAATTTGATCAGAATGGAATGCTTTGGGCTGGTACCAACGAGAGCGTTTTTCTGATTAACACCCGGCAGCAAACTTTTGAGAAGTTGAATTTGCCGTTAGCAGGAACGGGGCGCGATGAAATTTGGGAGCTTTTTCAGGATAAAAATGGGGATATGTGGATTGGCACCTACTCCAACGGTGTTTTTGTCGTCGATTCGGAGTCAAAAAAAATAGAATCTGTTGATTTGGAGTCGTCGTTTGAACGAACTAAGACGGTTCGTTCAATTTCACAAGGAGCCCACGGCAACTACTGGATTGGCACGCGTGGAGGAATTTTTGTTTATACTAAAAACGATGGAGTAGCTGCTTATTATCACAATGATGAGCGGGAGTCAGCTAGTTTGATCAACAATTCGGTATTGGACATTATTCACGATAATCGTGGTGAAGCATGGATTGGAACGCGCGGAGGATTGAATTTGTTGGCAAAAAATAAACAGGTATTTGAAAATTATATTCCACATCCATCCGACGATGGTAATAAGTATTTGAATAGTAGTATTGTTTATGCATTTTGGATTGACAGGGAGCAGAATATTTGGGTTGGAACTGAGGATGGAGGTATTAATATTTATCATCCGCAGAAAGAAAACTACAGCTATCTGAGAGCCAGCGTTGATGATCCAAAATCGATTTCAAGAGACTGTATTAAGGCATTTCAGGAAGATAAGAAAGGAAATCTCTGGGTAGGGACTTTCCTTGGAGGAGTTGATGTGGTAAACCTGAAAACGAAGAAAGTTGTCCGGCATTTCGATGCCAATCCATCAAACGAAGGGAGTATTTCGGATAATAAAATTTGGGACTTTCTACTGGACCACAATGGAAATATGTGGGTAGGTACATCAGCCGGAATTGACAGATACGATTCGCAGAATGACGAGTTTATTCACTATCCTCAATTGGCAGGGCAGGAGCAGGTAAACTGGATGGAGATGGACTCCTTTCGCCGTATTTGGTTTGGAACATCTGATATGGTTGGTATTTATGATCCTGAAAGCAAGAAAGTAACTCGTTTTAGTGAGCATTCAAGGGCTTTTGTTGAGGACTCGAAAGGTCGTTATTGGCTTACTACTTTAGATCAGGGAATTGCACAGTATTCAAGTGTAACCGGGGCTTTACAATACTACGATGCAGAAGATGGTTTATCGAATGATCAGGCTTTGTGTGTTTTAGAAGATAACAGCGGAAAATTGTGGGTTAGCACCTCAAACGGTTTGTCGAAGTTTGATCCTGAACGGGAGACTTTTCAAAACTTTACAAGTAAGGACGGACTGAGAAGCAATCAATTTTCTTATGGGGCTGCGTACAAAGCTGAGGATGGACGGTTACTTTTTGGTGGAGTTTCAGGCTTTAATATCTTCAACCCGAAAGAAGTGAAGCTGGAAGATGGCGATGTTCCCTTAGTTTTAACTGATCTGCGGATATTTAACAAGAAAGTTCCAATAAACAGCGACAAAGGAGTGCTTAAGAAAAGCATTTCAGAGACTAAGCATTTGGTTTTACCCTACGAGCAAAACGTGTTTACACTTGAGTTTGCAGCATTGAACTACGTGAATAGCCAAAATAATTTATACAGCTATTATTTAGAAGGTTTTGATAAAGATTGGAACGAGCCTAGTCAAAACCGAACAGCCACCTATACCAATTTGAATCCAGACGATTATATACTCCATGTTAAGCGAGTTGTTCCGGGTGAGATTGAACTTGAAAGTGAGTTGAGTCTGATGGTTACCATTTTGCCGCCTTTTTGGAAAACTATTTGGTTCCGTAGTTTGATTATTTTAATCATTTGTGTGCTGATTTATTTGTTGATCCAATTCTTCCTTTATCGTGAAAAGATTAAAAGTGAATTGATTTTGGAACGAATGAAAGCTCGCAAATTGCATGAGCTGGATATGCTCAAGTTGAAGTTTTTCACCAATGTATCGCACGAAATAAGAACACCGCTAACCTTGATTCTTGCGCCACTCGAAAAGTTAATTAAGCAAAAAATGACTACGCCGGAAGTTGGTACCAACCTTGAAATGATGCACCGAAATGCGAAACAGCTTGATCGTTTGGTCAATCAGCTACTGGATTTTCGGAAGCTTGAATCCGGAAACTTGAAACTGGAGCTTGTGCAGGGAGATATTGTAAGTTTTATTGCAAAAATTGTGGAGTCTTTTCAGGGATATGCCACAGAGAAGGACATTCAGCTAAAATTCAATTCCTTAAAAAAGAGCTTGACTGCACGCTTTGATGCCGATAAGCTTGAGAAGATGATCAATAACTTGCTTTCGAACGCATTCAAATTTACCGGAAAAGATGGTCAGATCACGGTGAATTTGTCTTTGGTTTTTGATACGAATGAGGAGGATTTGGCATCGGAAAACCCTGATAAGGAATTTATTGAAATTACTGTTCGCGATACCGGGCAGGGAATTTCGCAAACCAATGCGTCCAAAATATTTAACCGTTTTTTTCAGGCCAATGAAAAGGAGGTGCAAACAGGAGCCGGAATTGGTTTGTCGTATGTGAAGGAACTGGTGAAGCTTCATCATGGAAAAATATATGTCGAGAGTAAACCCGGCAAGGGCAGTAAGTTTACCATTCGGCTGCCCCATGTAAAAGACGAGTTAGCGGAAGCGCCTCATAAAACAGAAGCGCTGAAATATTCTGAGATGGAAGCCGTAAATGAATCGAATTTGGTTCGTGAGCCCGAGCATTTGAATAGTCGCATCATGTTGGTCGTTGATGATAATCCTGATGTGAGGAAATTGATCAGGAGTCATTTTGACTCCAGGTTTCAGGTGTTTGAGGCTGCTGATGGCCGAATTGGCTGGAAGATGGCATTGGAACAGGTACCCGATGTGATTGTTAGTGATGTGCTGATGCCCGACATTGATGGCTACGAGTTTTGTAAAAAGGTAAAGAAAGATGAGCGTACATCGCACATTCCGGTATTGCTTTTAACCGCGCTTCATTCAAAAGATCACGAAATAAAAGGATTGTCGAGTGGCGCGGATGATTATATCACCAAGCCTTTTGATCTGGCTATTTTGCAAACAAAAATTGAAAATATGCTTTCGATTCGCGATTCACTAAAACAGAAATACTCTGGTGAAATAACACTTCAGCCTAAAAATATCATCATTTCTTCGCCCGAAGAAAAATTTCTGCAGAAAGCAGTTGAAGTGGTCGAAAACAATATTGCTGACACCGATCTGGATATTGAGCGTTTTGCTCAGGAAGTTGGTGTCAGCCGTATGCAATTGTACCGTAAGTTGAATGCATTGACGGATATGACAGTCAAAGAATTTATAAGAAGTATTCGCTTGAAGCGAGCCACTCAATTACTGCTACAGGAAAAAATGACCGTCAGTGAAATAGCTTACGCCGTTGGTTTTAAAGATCTGTCACACTTCCGGAAATGCTTCCGCCAGACTTACGGCATGAATGCGACAGAATACAAGCAAAAAAAACTGAATTAGGTCGGGCCACTCTAATTTCAATACGACAATCGATTAAATCCAGTTTTTCTTTTTCAATAGCTTGTTTGCCACAGGATGAAAAGCCAAAGTCGTATTTGTAGCGTTTGTTTGTATTTTGTTGGTTGCCAGTTGTTTTATAGGTGCGCGAGTGGTGTGTGGGAAAATAGACCCCGCTATTTGGTATGTATTTCCCTCTTTGATATTGAGGCCTATTCTTTTTGGGAATTAATATAAACCGAGTGTGAGATTATCGTCTTATTTTTGGTAAGCTTAATAACAGGCATCAAAACTTATGGATAAAATGCGAAAAGATCTGAAAAGAAATTCCTGGACCATAACGATCGTTGTGATCGGGCTGGTTGTCGCATTGGTTATTCTTGTGAATATTATTTTTTAAAATAAGACTCCTCCCTAAGTTTGTTTATGCCTCTAAAAAATAAAACAAAATGTACCTGACAAAAATTAAACATGCTTATCTGATTCTGGCACTGATTGGCTTTGCCTTCAGCCAATGTACAACAACCGAAAAAAAAGAAAAGGAGTCTGACGAAATCGTTGCAGACTCAACAGCGATTAAAATGGCCGTTCGTATGGCCGACTCCGAGATGGTTCACTTCCCGGAAGCTTCAACCGTAGATTTTAGACCTGAAGGAAAATGGAGTTATACTGCCGGGCTGGTTTCTTCAGCCATGGTCGAATTGTCTGAAGAAACGGGTGATCCTACTTATTACGAATATGCCAAAGGATATGCAGATCAGTTTATTAACGAAGATGGTGAAATAAAAGGTTATAAAAAGAGTGATTTTAATATTGATAAAATTAACTCTGGTAAATTCTTGTTTGATCTATATGAAAAGACAGGCGATGAGCGCTACAAAAAGACTATTTTCATATTACGCGATCAATTGGAGGATCACCCACGTACTTCGGAAGGTGGGTTTTGGCACAAAAAAAGATACCCTCATCAAATGTGGCTGGATGGTTTGTATATGGGAGCTCCGTTTTATGCCGAGTTTGGAAAAGTGTTCGACGAGCCGGCAGCATTTGATGATGTGATCAATCAATTCGTCACCGTACACAAGCATACCTATGATTCAATCGTTGGATTGAACTACCACGGCTGGGATGAAAGCAAAGAGCAGCGTTGGGCAGATCCGGAAACCGGATGTTCTCCTCATTTCTGGGGACGTGCAATGGGATGGTACGCTGCAGCTCTGGTTGATGCTTTAGGTTTTATTCCTGAAGATCATCCTGAAAAACACCAAGTAGTTGAGATATTGCAAGAAGTAGCAGCCGGTTTGAAAAAGTGGCAGGACGAAGAAACAGGTCTTTGGTATCAGGTGTTGGATCAGGGAGACCGGGAAGGAAACTACCTGGAATCGTCTGCTTCAAGCATGTTTGTTTATGCATTGGCTAAAGCCACTCGAGTAGGATATATTGACGAAGAATATCGTGAGGTAGCCGAAAAAGGATACGCTGGCATTTTGGATAACTTCATTAAAGAAAATGAAAATGGCACGATTAGCCTAACCGATGTTTGTTCTGTAGCAGGACTTGGCGGCGATCCGTATCGTGATGCCTCTTTTGAGTATTACATTAGCGAGCCTATTCGTGATAACGATCCAAAAGGCGTCGGTCCATTTATCTTGGCCAGCCTGGAAATCAGCAAATAATGAATTAAGAGATCAAAAGGGTTGAAAAGTATTGTCATTTTGAATTTGTTTCAGAGTGACAATACACTTTTTTTTATCGTATTGTCACTTTTTTAGGTGAATCAAAAACTCTGCGACATTAGAAGACAGACCTGAACGATCAAAATATAGAAAACATGCAATTAAAAAACTACGGGCTACTGGTACTTTTTATTCTACTAAATACATTTGGTTTTGCCAATGTTGGGCAGCAATTTGATTTTGTAGTTTCGAAAGATGGATCAGGCGATTTTACCACTGTTCAGGAAGCCATTGATGCTGTTCCTCATTTTCGGAAAGAGAGAACGACCATCTTTATCAAAAACGGTGTTTACAAAGAAAAATTGATTTTGCCGACTTCTAAAAACAAGGTCACTTTTATCGGTGAAAGTGTTGAGAACACCCTTATTACAAACGATGATTATGCTTCCAAAGAAAATTGTTTTGGAGAAGAAATGGGAACAACCGGTTCGTCTGGCTTTTATGTGTTTGGCAACGACTTTAATGCCGAAAATATCACCTTCGAAAATTCAGCCGGGTTAGTTGGTCAGGCGGTTGCTGTTCGGGTTACCGGCGATCGCATTTTCTTTAATAATTGTCGTTTTTTGGGAAATCAGGACACCCTGTACCCGCAAGGAGAAAATAGTCGTCAATACTACAAAAACTGTTACATTGAGGGTACGGTCGATTTTATTTTTGGTTGGTCAACAGCTGTCTTCGAAGATTGCGAAATCTTTTGTAAATCCCCAGGCTATGTGACGGCCGCGTCAACCTTGGAAGAAACGCCCTTTGGCTTTGTCTTTTTGCATTGTAAAATCACAGGCGATGCTCCGGCAGGCTCCGTTTATCTGGGCCGTCCCTGGAGACCCTATGCAAAAACTGCTTTTATTGAATGTGAACTGAGCGAAGTGATTAAAGAAGAAGGTTGGCATAATTGGGGAAAAGAAGAAGCAGAAAAAAAATCAACTTACGTTGAATACCAAAATACAGGTGAGGGTGCTAATTCAGAAAAACGTGTAGCGTGGGCGCCACAACTAACAAAAGAGCAAAGAGCCAATTATACGTTAGAGAATATTTTTGATGGGTGGATGCCCGGAAAAGCATTTGTTGAAAAACGGAGATAAATTAACAAACTAAATAGAACATGAAGCTTAATAAACTACAATTACTAATTATCGCATGTCTTGTAGGCATGTTGAATCCTGTGTTAGCACAAAAAGGAGATGTTTCAAAACAGTATATTTCAAACGTATGGGTAGCCGATAACGGCGATGGAACGTATAAAAATCCCATTCTTCATGCCGATTATTCTGATCCGGATGCTGTGCGGGTTGGCGACGATTTTTATATGACTGCATCGTCGTTTAATTGTGTTCCCGGCTTACCGATTTTGCATTCTAAAGATTTGGTGAATTGGGAATTGATTAATTATGCTTTACCTAAACAACCACCCTTTGATGTGTTTGATAAACCACAACACGGCAATGGCGTGTGGGCTCCCTGTATCCGTTATCACGAAGGCGAGTACTACATTTACTATCCTGATCCTGACTTTGGAATTTATATGACAAAAGCTGAAGATCCGGCCGGTCAATGGTCTGAGCCTGTTTTAGTACGTGGAGGCAAAGGCCTGATTGATCCATCACCGCTTTGGGACGACGATGGGAAAGCTTATTTGGTATATGCATTTGCAGGAAGCAGAGCGACTGTAAAAAGTGTATTGATGCTGAGTGAAATGACCCCTGATGGAACACAATTGATAGGCAATGATGTCATGTTAATTGATGGTCACGAAGCTCATCCAACAGTTGAAGGGCCTAAATTTTACAAACGAAACGGTTACTACTATATTTTTGCTCCAGCCGGAGGTGTTTCAACTGGTTGGCAGTTGATATTACGCTCAAAAAATATTTATGGTCCTTACGAAGAGAAAGTTGTTTTAGAGCAAGGAGAAACAGATATTAATGGCCCTCATCAAGGAGCTTGGGTAGATACCCAAACTGGCGAAGATTGGTTCATCCATTTTCAGGATAAAGAAGCCTACGGACGTATTGTGCACTTGCAACCCATGAGTTGGGAAAACGATTGGCCTGTGATGGGAGTTGATCAGGATGGCAATGGAATCGGTGAGCCTGTTGCATCGTACAAAAAACCCGACGTTGGTGGTACTTACCCAATTGTAACTCCGCCCGAAAACGATGAATTTAATACACATAAGTTGGGAATTCAATGGCAATGGCATGCTAATCCGAAACTTAAATTTGGTTACCCATCAGGTAATTTGGGGTATTACAGGTTAAACTGCAAACCTCGCCCTGAGAATTATGTAAGTCTTTGGCCTATTCCGAATTTATTATTACAAAAATTTCCGGCGGAAGAATTCATGGCAACGACCAAACTGACCTTCAATCACCGATTTGATGGCGAGGAAGTCGGGTTTGTTGTGATGGGTGAAAACTATCAATACATTTCCTTAAAGCAGGTTGGCGAAAAGCTGATGGCCCGAGTGGTAAATTGCGAAAATGCCCGCACAGGAGGTGTCGAAAAAGAACTGTATAGCGACGATTTTGATAGCAATACCGTTTATTTCCGAATTAAAGTAAAAGAAGGAGCTGTTTGCAGTTTTAGTATCAGTAAGAACGGAAAGAAATTTAAGGAAGTTGGAGAGGATTTCTCTGCAGTTCCTGGTCGTTGGATTGGTGCAAAAATTGGCTATTTCGCGCTTCGCGATGGAATCATCAATGATTCGGGTACCGTTGACATCGACTGGTTTAGAATTGACGAGCTTAAGAAATAATTCATGCAGCAAAAACTAGGTAAATATTGTGCAATTGCTCTGATGCTGATTTTAGGATTGTCACCAATCCTAAAATCATGTACCGACAAGCAAGAGGAACCTAAAGAAAAAGTAAGCAAGGTTTGGTTGATTGGAGATTCAACGGTTGCCAATTATGCTTTAGAAGAAGATTACCAGTCGAAACGACATCCAATTACCGGTTGGGGGCAGGTATTTCAGCCATTTATGTCAACAGACAGCATTATCCAAATCAGACAATTGACTGATGCCGACAGTTTGCTTGTTGACGACCGAGCCAAGGGTGGGCGCAGCACTCGTACTTTTTTTCAGGAAGGACGCTGGCGAGCTGTTTATAACGAAATGCAAGTCGGCGATTTGGTCTTGATGCAGTTTGGACATAATGATGCAGCGGAAAGCAAGCCCGCGCGATATGTTAATATTGAGGGCTACAAAGAGTTTTTACGCTTGTTTATCAATCAAACACGCGAAAAAGGAGGTACTCCAATATTAGTAACTCCCGTTGCCCGAAACTATCCCTGGGAAGATGGCCACCTTCAAAACGTTCATGGAGATTACCCTGATGCGATGAAAGCGGTTGGTGATGAAATGGATGTTTTGTTGATTGACTTGAATCAACGATCAATGGATTCTTTTTCTGAAAAAGGGAAAGAGTACGTATCAAAAAATTATTTCATGAACTTACCTGCCGACGTTTACGAAGCCTATCCAGATGGACAGGATGATAATACGCACTTTCAACCAGAAGGAGCAAAAGAAGTGGCTCGATTGGTTTATGAAGAAATGAAAAAAATAGGAAAACAATAAATACATAATAGAATGAAAAAGCTAGCTAGATTTTTTACAACGCATTTATACCTGTTGTTATTTGTCGCTGTCGCTTGTACAGCACAGCAACCTAAAGTCGAAAAATCAATTGATATTTATGAGGGAGTTGAATTTGAAATGCCAACGGTCATTGAACCAAGTTTCCCAGATTATTCAGCATCGATTACAGAATATGGTGCAGTTGGTGATGGCCAAGTATTAAATACCAAAGCATTCGCTGATGCGATTGACGAAGTTGCTGAAAAAGGTGGCGGAATAGTATCTGTTCCTCGCGGAATTTGGCTGACCGGACCAGTCGTATTAAAGAGTAACATCAATCTTCATTTGGAAGATGGTGCGTTGATTATTTTCAGCACGAATAAAGATCTTTATCCGTTGGTTGAAACCAGTTTTGAAGGACTGAATACCGTACGTTGTCAGTCTCCGATTTCAGGGAATGATCTGGAGAATATTGCTATTACAGGAACTGGTGTGATTGATGGTTCAGGCGATGCCTGGCGTCCTGTTAAGCGGTCGAAATTGACAGATAAACAATGGAACGAGTTTGTCAAGTCAGGTGGCGTTGTCGATAAAGACGGACGCATCTGGTATCCTTCTCAGCAATATCTTGACGCAGTTGAGATGGCCGATATGAATGTGGTTCAGAAATATGATAACATTGAGGATTACAATAAGATTAAAGATTTTATGCGTCCGGTGATGGTGAGCCTGGTAAATTGTAACAAGGTATTGCTTGACGGACCTGTTTTTCAAAACTCTCCGGCCTGGAATATTCACCCGCTAATGTGCGAGAACTTGACGGTCCGCAATATTGATGTCCGCAACCCATGGTACTCGCAAAACGGTGATGGTATAGATGTTGAGTCATGCAAAAACACGGTGTTGTACGACTCTTCTTTTGATGTGGGCGATGACGCAATTTGCATCAAATCAGGAAAAGATGAAGATGGACGTGAACGTGGAATTGCCAATGAAAATATGGTGGTTAAGAATTGCATTGTTTATCATGGACATGGTGGTGTAACTGTTGGAAGCGAGATGTCCGGAGGCGTAAAAAACCTGCACGTTTCAGGATGTACTTTTATGGGGACTGATGTTGGTTTGCGTTTTAAAAGTACCCGTGGGCGCGGCGGTGTTGTTGAAGGAATCTATATTTCAGATGTCGATATGATTGATATTCCGACCAATGCGATTTCGTTCAACTTATATTATGGAGGCAAATCGGTTTCTGAAATGTTGGCAGACAAGGATAATGAAAAAATAGAGGAAGTTATCCCTCCGGTAACGGAAGAAACTCCTCAGTTTAAAGATATCACGATAAAAAATATTCGATGCAAAGGTGCTCATCAGGCGATTTATTTACAGGGTCTTCCTGAAATGAATCTGGAGAATGTTTTGTTGGAAAACCTAACGATGGAAGCAGAAAATGGCTTGCTATGCATGGATGCAAAAGGCATTACGGTGAAAAATCTTCACTTAAAGACAAAGGTGCAACCTGCTCTTAATTTTTATAATGTGAAAGATGTGAGAATTTCAGGGCTTGAAATTCCGAAAGCTGATCAACCCATGATTTCAGTGAGTGGAGCAAAGACCGAGAATGTGGAAATTAAGATAGTGTCGGATATAAATGTCGATGAAGTATTGGTTCTCGATAAGGAAGTGAATAGTAGTGAGGTGAAGGTTAGTAAGTAATTTCAAGACGTTGAATTATGCAAAAACTAATTCTAATCATTCTGTTTTTTCCATTTTTTGTGCAGGCACAGCAGTTGGCATTTCCCGGAGCTGAAGGCTTTGGGCGCTATACAAAAGGTGGACGCGGTGGCGATGTTTATATCGTAGACAAGCTGACTGATAATCCTGATAGTCCTCAAGAAGGCTCACTGCGTTGGGCACTTGAGTTGGATGGCAGGCGAACCATCGTTTTTGCTGTTTCCGGAACAATTGCACTCAACGCTCCTTTAAAAGTTAGCCACGGACATGTGACCATCGCCGGACAAACAGCGCCGGGAGATGGAATCTGCGTGAAAAATTATGCTTTTTCGGTTAGTTCAAGCGATGTGATTATTCGTCATCTGCGTTTTCGATGTGGCGACGAAACATTACAAAGTAGTGCACAGGATGCCATGAATGGTAAGCGCAAGGAGGATATCATTATCGATCATTGCTCCTTAAGTTGGTCGATTGATGAGACAATGTCTTTTTACGACAACAAGAGCTTAACGGTTCAGTGGTGTATTGTAAGTGAGAGCTTGTATGATTCGGGACACAAAAAAGGCAAGCACGGTTATGGTGGAATTTGGGGTGGAACAGGAGCCTCATTTCATCATAATTTAATTGCCAGTCACACCAGCCGACTGCCACGTTTTAATGGTGCCCGGTTTGATACTACTCCTGAAACCGAATATACTGATTTCAGAAATAATGTGATTTTCAACTGGGGCTTTCAAAATGTTTACGGTGGCGAAGAGGGCAACTACAACATGGTGAATAACTATTATAAGGCAGGTCCGGCTACAAAAAGAAATGGCGAGCTACCACATCGTATCCTAAGTTTAACGCATGAGTACATCAAAAATAAAGGCAAAGAAAATGCAGATACTTTGGGAGCTGGCAAGTTTTATATTGAGGGAAATTATGTAGAAGGTTTTCCTGAGGTTACCGCCGATAATTGGACCAAGGGAGTTCAAAAAGCTAGTGATGAAGTTATCCACGAAGCCCGATTAGAAGAACCCGTGCCGTTTGCACCTGTTAGTACGCAGGATGCTGAAGAGGCGTACCGGTTGGTATTGAAATACGCAGGAGCAACGAAACCCGAAAGAGACCCGATTGATCAACGAATCGTTTGGGAAACAGAAACCGGCGTTTGTAAATTTGGTGATAGCTGGGGAGCAAACTCCGGAATTATTGATTCGCAAAAATCAGTTGGAGGCTGGCCTGAATTAAAATCAAAGCCGGCACCAACGGATACCGATCGGGATGGCATGCCTGATGAATGGGAAGTAAAAAATAAACTTGATCCTAAAAATGCGTCCGATAGAAATGGTGATCGCGATGGTGATGGATACACCAATTTGGAGGAATATTTAAATGAATTGGCTGAATGCTAAAATCAAATTTCAACAAAAGATACTGAAAACGAGTAGGTAAAAATTTGCACATGTAGACGATTGGTAACAACTGGTTTATATTGATGTGCGTAAAATAAAATGATTAAAAACGGATGAAGAATACCATTTTAATAGTTGTGCTTGCATTGGTTCTGTCGGCATGCAGCACAAAAGAAAAAAGCATTGATGTTTTTATGGTTGGCGATTCAACCATGGCAAATAAAAAGGCCGAAGTTTATCCTGAAACAGGGTGGGGACAAGTTGTAAGCCAGTATTTTGATTCTTTAGTTACGGTTCATAATCACGCGGTGAACGGACGCAGTACCAAAAGTTTTATAGACGAAGGTCGGTGGCAAGTTATTTTGGATAGCTTGAAGAAAGGTGATTTCGTTCTGATTCAATTTGGGCACAACGACCAAAAAATTAAGGACAGCACACGATACACCATTCCTTTTGAAAGCTACTCAGAAAATTTGGAAAAGTATGTGTTGGAAACTCGTGAGAAAGGTGCGACTCCAATTTTACTAACCTCTATTATTCGCCGTAAGTTTGACGAAAATGGACAGTTGATAGATACGCATGGCGATTATCCTGTAGCAATGAGGCAGGTAGCAGAGACGCTTAATGTTCCTTTAATTGACTTGCAAAAGCTAACGGAAGACTTGGTTCAGTCGATGGGCGATGAGCCTTCGAAAGAGCTTTATTTGTGGACCGAACCTACTGAGAGATTTCCGGAAGGTAGAGAAGATAATACGCATCTTCGAGTTCAAGGTGCAAAGAAAGTAGCCGAATTAGCGACACGACAACTTGCAGAGTTGCCCAATGACTTGGCAGAACACGTTGTTGTGATCGATTAATTTTGTACAAAACAGTATTGATTATTTTTTATGCAAAAGAGATCCTCTCAAAACTATTTTATGAGAAGATCTCTTTTTTTTGAAGTATTGGATCGATCAATATCAGAAGCATTGTGGGAGATTTATAAACCTGATGACTGCATTCATTTAGGCTAATTGTGTCACATTTCAATTGGTGAGATATCGAATGCAGGGTTAATTTTAAGGAACAATCTCTAGCAAGTTTTAATTTATACTCCTTTCGAAAAACCAGAAACTAAAATATCAAATGATGAAAAGCACAGCTAAACTATTATTATTACTAATTACGATCAGTTTATCCTGCACCAAAGCGGAGAAGCCGGAAACGAATTTATTAAAGCTCTGGTACAATCAACCAGCCCAGGCATGGGAAGAAGCTTTACCCGTCGGTAATGGTCGATTGGGAGCGATGATTTATGGTACTCCATCCATTGAGCATTTGCAATTGAATGAAGAAACTGTATGGGCCGGAGAGCCTGGAAATAACCTTCCCAAAAACTTCATCGACGTTTTGTCCGGTGTTAGAAAGCTGTTGTTTGAAAAAAAATACAAAGAGGCTGAATCGCTATTAATGACCCGTTTCCCGCGTCATGCCCCGGAAGACAACAACTACGGAATGCCATACCAAACCGTTGGAGATTTGTATGTTGAATTTCCGGGACACGAAAATGTAACCAATTATTACCGGGACCTGGATATTGCCAATGCCATCAGTTCTGTAAGTTACACTGTGGATGGCGTCTCCTACCTACGAGAATTCCTCTCAACCCCGGTTGATCAAGTGATAGCAATGCATATGACAGCCAGTCAAAAAGAGAAGATTACTTTTACCCTTAAAACAACTACACCACATACTTCTTATAAGGTTATAACACAAGACAGCACATTGATTTTATCAGGGAAAGGAGAAACGGTAGAGAATAAAAAAGGCAAAGTGGAGTTTGATGCTCGTTTTTATCCGGTACTTGAAGGAGGAACACTCACTCAAACCGATTCAACCCTTACTGTTGAGAATGCCAATTCAGCCACTGTTTACATTTCTATTGGGACTAATTTTAAGACCTACAAAGACCTGAGTGGTAACGCGGAGGAAGTCGCAAAAAGCTACCTGTCAAAAGCCGCTGCTAAAACCTACGATGCCATCAAAGGAGCGCACGTGGAGAATTACCGTCAGTATTTTGATCGTGTTCAGCTGGATCTCGGTGTCACTGATTCAATTAACAACCCAACAGACCAGCGGATTCGTGACTTTGCAAATGCCGACGATCCTCAGTTGGTTTCGCTATATTTCCAGTTTGGGCGCTATCTGTTGATTTCATCTTCGTATCCGGGGACGCAGCCAGCTAACTTGCAGGGAATTTGGAACTACCAACTTTCACCGCCGTGGGATAGTAAATACACTGTAAATATTAATACAGAAATGAATTACTGGCCCGCAGAGGTGACAAACCTTTCAGAGATGCACCATCCGTTGTTTTCGATGTTGAAGGATTTGTCCGAAACAGGTAAAGAATCAGCTCGGCAAATGTATAATGCCCGAGGATGGATGTTGCACCACAATACCGATATTTGGCGTATTAACGGGCCAATTGATGGGGCTTTTTATGGCATGTGGCTCATGGGGGGTGCCTGGTTGAGCCAGCACGTATGGCAACATTACTTGTTTACCGGAGATCAAGAGTTCTTAGCGGAGTACTACCCGGTTTTGAAAGGCATTGCGACTTATTACGTGGATGTATTACGACCTGAGCCAACACACGATTGGTTAGTTGTTGTGCCGTCTATGTCACCAGAGAACAGGCATTCTGAAGGGACTTCATTGGCAGCTGGAAATACAATGGATAACCAGTTGGTTTTTGATGTTTTTTCAAACCTGATTGATGCTGCTGAGGTTCTGGGAGAGGATAAAGCTTTTGCTGATACTGTAGAAAGTATGAAAGATCGTTTACCGCCGATGCAAATTGGGCAACATTCCCAGTTGCAGGAATGGATGTTTGACTGGGATCGAACTGATGACCATCATCGTCATGTTTCGCATTTGTATGGATTATTTCCCAGTGACCAGGTTTCTCCGTACAGTTCTCCGGAATTATTTCAAGCTGCAAAAAAATCACTGGAATATCGAGGCGACAAATCTACAGGTTGGTCTATGGGGTGGAAAGTGAACCTTTGGGCTCGGTTATTGAATGGCAACCGAGCCTATAAACTCATTGCCGATCAATTAACTCCATCACCGCTCGATAAAATTGGTGAAAAAGGTGGAACTTATCCTAACTTGTTTGATGCACACCCACCATTTCAAATTGATGGTAACTTCGGATGTACTTCCGGTATTGCCGAAATGTTGATCCAAAGTCATGATGGAGCTATACAAGTATTACCCGCATTGCCATCAAACTGGCTCAACGGAGAGGTCAAAGGGCTAAAAGCCCGGGGAGGATTTACTGTTGATATGAAATGGAAAGATGGCAAGGTTGATTTGTTAACAATTTACTCAGACCTGGGAGGTAACTGCCGATTAAGAGTGGCTACTGAATTGACTGGCGATGTGGAGTTGAAGCCAGTTGAAGAAGATACTCCTAATATTAATCCATTTTATCAAAAGGCTGGGATCAAAAAGCCGTTAGTTAGCGAAAAGGCGGACATCAAACCACTGGAGCTTCCAAAATCATTGCTATTTGATATACACACTGAGGAAGGCGGTACTTATCATTTTTCAGCTAAATAATAGAAATTAGCTAGCTTGTAGGTAGTTGAATTTGAAAAGCCAGCCATTCTTTTCATCCCCGTGGTTACTTTTTTACTTTTCGATTCTGAAATTTGTAATATTCAAAATTGGGAGCAGATACGGATGATATTCTAATAACGGTAATGGAGTTATTCTAAATGATATTTGTTACGGAGAGCCACTCGGCAATCAGACTATTTCTCATGTTTGTTAATTCTTGCTAAAGAGTGCTAAAGAATGTTTTACGATGCACTTCTGGAATAGATCTTGCTATTTGATCAGTAGAAAAAAGAAAAACAGGAGGAAAAATAATGAAAAAGATAGCTTTATTGATCATGTGCGTTGTTGTATCGAGTACCATTTTTGCACAAAAAAATGACAAGGACTCGGTTCTGTCCAAAAAAGAGATACGGCAGATCGAGATGGAGAAACAATATGAATTAACAAAGTATATGTTGGAGAATAAAAGCTTTGTGCTGGAGGCCGATTTTTTACAGGATAAGTATGGAAATCGAGTCTTTGCGAGTTCCAACATCAACTTCGTATCAGTTGACTCAGCAACAACAGTCATTCAGGTTGGCTCGAACTCCCGCATTGGGCCGAATGGTGTTGGTGGAGTAACAGCTAAAGGTACCATTACAAAATATGAGCTTAAGGAGAATGAGCGAAAGAGAACTTTTAGTTTGGCTTTAAATGTGATGACTCCACTAGGAATTTACGACTTGCGGTTTTCAATCAGTCCGTCAGGAAACACAAGGGCAACCTTAACAGGTTTAAGGCGGGGGCAGCTAACCTTTGAAGGTGACTTGGTTCCGTTGGAAGAATCACGTGTTTATGAAGGACAATCGCTATAGGGTTAAGAACAGAAAGGGCATTCGAAAGAATGTCCTTTTTATTCTTATAAATACTTGATATATGGGACTGAAAAAAGAAATGCAACTCGATTTGGCGAGCTGCATTTCTTTTTTCAGGTGTTAAATTCCTTATCCGACTACAAATAGCATCCATATTTGTGTGGTGAAAAAGCAAATAACCAGTCCCATAACAATGGGTAGAAAAGTTGAAACAAGTGTCCATTTCCAACTTTTGGTTTCTTTAAAAATTGTATAAATGGTTGTTGAGCACGGATTATGCAGCAAGCTGAAAAGCATCAGGTTTACGGCCGTAAGCAAAGTCCAGCCTCCCGCGTGCAATATGTTGGCAGTGTCGCCCACCGAGTCGAGCTCGAACATAACTCCATCACCGGCTCCTCCGGTTAGTTTTGTGCTTAATACGGTTAGCATCAATATTGTTGGAATAACTATTTCGTTGGCTGGAATAGCAATGATATAGGCCAGTAAAATAACTCCATTCAACCCAAATATAATGGCAAAAGGATCGGACCACTGAATAAAGTGTTCGGCCAGACTGAGTTCACCGATATGAATATTGGCTACCAGCCAAATAACAATTCCGGCAGGAATTGCAAAAATGATCGCACGCCAAAGTACGAATATGGTTCGGTCGATCAGCGAGGTATAAAGTGTTTGCCATATTCTAGGCGGTCGATAGGGAGGAAGCTCCAGACTAAAAGCGGATGCTTCACCACGCAATACAGATTTGCTCAATCCCCAGGAAACAACCAAACTCAGGAATATTCCAAAAACCGCTATGCCCACAACTGCTCCGGCGGAAACGACTCCGGCAAGCTGTGCTGGAACAAGTCCTCCGATAAAGATTGAGGCAATTAATATTTGCGTGGGCCAGCGACCATTACACAGCGAAAAATTGTTGGTGATAATGGCTACCAATCGTTCGCGCGGACTATCGATTACGCGGGTGGCAATCACTCCGGCGGCGTTACATCCAAATCCCATACTCATCGATAGTGCTTGCTTACCATGTGCTCCGGCTTTGCGGAACAGGTTGTCCATATTGAAGGCCACTCGTGGCAGATAACCAAGATCTTCGAGCAAGGTAAATAGTGGAAAAAAGATCGCCATTGGGGGCAGCATTACTGCGATGACCCAGGTCATTGACAGGTAAGCACCATCAATTAGAACACCATCAAGCCACCAGGGCATGTTAATTGATGCCGCTGCACTCTTTAATATTGGGTGTATGTAGTCGACTAATAGCGATGCAAGAAGACCGGATGGATAGTTGGCTCCAGCTACAGTTAGCCAGAAAACGGTGGCAAGCATCAAAAACATCAGTGGAAAACCGAGCCATCTGCTTGTGACAATTTTATCAATTTTAAGATCGGTGCTATAGGCTTCTTTTTCGCCTTTTTGTGTTACTGTTTTTCGGGCAATCTGCGAGGCATTGGCGTAAATCGATTCAATTACAGTATCATGAAAGTTTAGCCCCAATTCCCATCGGGCTGAGTTGGCCTCATTTAATATATCTTCTCTTTCTTTATTGGATGTATTTTGCATGTTATTGTTTTTAGGATTGAACCACTGATTCGTTTATGTTGATACTTCCCAGTTCGCCGCTGCGAATAGCCTCAATGATGCTGTTATCGCCTTCGAGCAGGCGTAGCGCTACCCAATTCGTGTTCGGAAGATTGGGGTATTGCCTGGCAAGTTTCTCGGCAAGAGTTGAAATGGCATGTTGCAATTTGGGTGACCGGTTCTTGATTTTGTGAGGTTTACAAACGTACTTGCCGGTCGCTACTTCTTCAATAGCTGCTAAAAGTTCCTGCATACCTTGTTTTCGTCTGGCCGCAGTGGGAATCACCGGAATTCCCAATTCTTTGGATAAGGCTCTTGTGTCAATTTCAATACGATTTCGTTTGGCTTCATCCATTAGGTTGAGGCACAAAACAGCACGGTCGGTTATTTCTAGTATTTGCAGTGCCAGGTTCAGGTTGCGTTCCAATCTTGTGGCATCCACTACAATGACGGTCACATCTGGCTGACCAAACAAGATGAAATTTCGTGCTACTTCCTCGTCAGTACTGGTTGAAAGCAGTGAGTAAGTTCCCGGAAGATCGATTACTTTATAGCGCTTTTCATTATAACTGAATCCTCCTTCGGCTCGTGTAACTGTTTTCCCCGGCCAGTTGCCGGTATGTTGACGAAGGCCGGTCAGGTTATTAAAAACCGTACTTTTCCCCGTGTTTGGGTTTCCGGCCATGGTGATTACGTAGTCCACATCATCCAGATTCAGTCCTAGCTTTACCAGGTTGGCAGCATTGTGGACGGAACAATTGTTGCAGTTGTTCGTATTTTGTATAATTGACTTCATGTGTTTCTAGTTTAAAATTCTCAAAAGGTATTGAATGGAACTCGTTTCTAATCACTGTTTCATGCTCGTCTCTTTTTGGCGGTCGATAAAGATTAATTCGGCTTCTTTCTGTCGTATTCCGATGGTGGTTCCCATTACCCTGTAGCCAACCGGGTCGCCGGAGGCGCTTCTTATTTCGGGTGAAATCAGACTTCCGGGAACAATCCCCAGGTCCATCAGCCTTCGTCGTTGTTGTCCCCGACAATTTGGTGAGATTGCTGCTACCTTGGCTTTTTCACCAACAGCAAGCTCTGAAAGCAATTCGTATTTCTGTGTTAATGGCACTTTCCCTGAAAGCAGCTCTACCGTGATGTGTGCTGCAAAAAGCGGGGTTAGGATACATTCGTCACCATCAGCAGCAAAGGTGATCTTCTTTTCGTTAACGTCGGTTACATATACTTGCATGCCGGGATATAGTCCGAGCACCACCAATTGTTCGTAAATATTTCTGGGCTCATCTTCGATATGAATAATGCGCCCAATGTTGCCTTCTTTTAATTGGCTCAGGGACTTTCCTTTATGATCGGGTAGGTTTCCCTCTGCGGTCGGAATCGGATCACCATGAGGATCAAATACCGGGTGTCCCATTTGGGCTGCCAGTTTTTCGGTATCTTCCGGTGTTACCTGATGCTCAATTTTATCGGCATGGTTATGCCAGTCGGCTTGCGAAACACTGGTTTCGTCCGCCAGGTATCTTTCCCAAATACGATGCACCCGAATTACACGAAGGGAGTAGGAGCGGCCAGTATCAGTCAATGTTATATTTTGATGATTGATAGCGATCAGTCCCATGGAAAGCAGGCGTTCGAGCAATTTACTGGTTTGGTCTCCGGTAATGTTCAAGTTGCCGGCAATTCCGTTCATGTCGCATGTGCTGTTTCTGTATTCACAATCGAACAGGTACTTCAATGCATCTTCCAGATGAACCCGCTGGTTGTTCATGTTTACTTTCGAAAGAAGAGCGATTAAACCCTTTTCGGGCCAAAAGATCCAGAAGAGGATTCCGGTGATCACGACCCCGGATAAAATCATGGTTCCGGGCTGGATCTGTAATATTGATAGGATATTCATTTCGTAAACGTATTATAGTTTCATTTTATCGCTATTATTGAGGTAGTCGGAAGCTTAGACCAGCTCCGACAAAGCTGTCGGCAGCATTCTCTGAAAGTCCGATTCCTCCCGAAATATCAACTTGGAGATTTGGCAGCAGCAAATAGGTAACTCCGGCATCCAGGAGGTGTTCTTCTTTATCGTTCGCACCCAGCAAGCCGAAGCTTTCAGCAAAGACTCCAATTTTGTCAGAAATACCGATGCCCAGGGCAATGGAGTAGAAATAGCCGGGTGTTGGCGTTTCTCCATCCCATTCAGCTCCCAAGTTATAGCCCAGCGAAATGCGGTCCGAAAGCGTGTGCGAAATGGATAGACGCATATTGGCCGCCGGCTCCGAGGGTTTGTATTCTTCATTGGCTGTAAAAGGCAAAGTCAGTGCACCTAAGATAGCGATGGCAGGCATTCCTTTTTGCTCATCACTAATTTTTACTTTGAAGCCGGTGTATAGTGGTCCAAATCCAGAAATTGAGTTTGAGGAGATCTCTGTTTTATCCCCAAGGTACTCCAAGCCTAAACGCAACTCGAAATTTGGCAGAATACCATAACGCAACAAGGTTGAATTATAAGCGTATGAGGTATGCTGTACCTGATTAGTTTTGTCATTGAATACAACAAAGCCGGTCTCTATTTGTAGCGCGTTTAACGGAACAACTTCAGCTGATTCTGTTTGATCAGGCCTATCGGTAATCAATTCTGGAATATTTTCCTGGGCTTTAGCACCCGCTGCAATTAGAATTAGGAGGAAAAGTAATCGTACGTTCATTTATTTCTATTTTAATTTTTTGACATAAATTGTATTTGCAAGCTCCATCGTCAGCAGAAGCTTTGTATCGCTTAATTCTATTTCAGTCATCTTGTTTTTCTTATAATGTTTCTTCACACAAAGTTTCGAGCCAATTTTGAGCTGATTCGAGTGGCAGAAATCAAAATATTCTTTGTCAGAACCTGATAAGCGTGCTATTTCATATTCACATCCGGTTTCAGCCAACGACAGAATGACGTTATTTTCGTTTGTTGGAATGATACCTTGCTTTGTGGGGATTGGGTCGCCGTGCGGATCAGTCAACGGATTTCCCAGAAATAAGTCAATTTTATCAGTTAGAAAATCAGAAGTCAGGTGCTCCAGTAATTCGGCTTCGCGATGTATTTCGTGCATACTTAGCTCAAATACCTGATGAAGGAAGGTCTCCCAAAGCCGATGTTTCCGAAGAACACTCAAAGCCAACTTTTTCCCGGCGGGCGTTAGCTTTAGTTCTTTGTATTTCTCGTAATTAATAAGCTTTTTACGAGCGAGTTTTTGGGCCATGTCTGTTGCCCCGGCATTGGTAATTCCCAATTCTTTAGCAATTGAACCGGGCTTGGTGTCTAGATCTACTCCTTGCTCATATTTGTATATGGCTTTAATAAAATTCTCTGTTGAAGTTGAAATGTTGTGGCTCATTCTAAAACAAATATTTAAGTATGCTTAAAAAAACAAACAAGCATATTGAAATAAGGTTTTTAGAAGTGCTTGTTTTTTTGATCTTTTTTTGAGCGTACAATGGATGCCAAACTTGCTTCGTGGAAATTGGGGTTACGAATAATTCGTTTTAAAAAGCAAAAATCGACAAATTAGATTATTTTTGTGGGGATTATTTTTAACTGACCCCATTTTCCCAAAACTTATTTGCTGTTTATTGGTTTAAAGTTATTCTTAATAGTTAATCAGTTTTTAACCGTTGTCCGCTGATGAGTTCCTGCAGGATTAGATTCGGTCCGAATTTATATATCAATTCAAACATGAAGTTAAACAACAGAAAGATCAATCCAAATCAGGTAACCGTGAAGCGGTTAGTATTGTTAAATCGCTATTACCGGATTTCCCGATTTTATGAATTTATACGCAATACCTCGGTAAAGGGAGGAGTTATTATTGCCGCTTTTGTATTGCTGATCGTTGGTTTGGATTATTTTGTGCTAGACTTTGATGCGTTGCTGAACCAGCTGGTGGAAACCTATTCGGCAGGGAAAGTATTTCTGGTTTTTTTCCTTTCTGAAACGTTTTTGGGCTTGCTGCCTCCCGAAATTTTTATTGCCTGGGCTTCAAAGGCTGCGTCACCGTGGCTCTTTCTGTTTGTGTTATCGTTCCTGTCATACTTAGGCGGTGTTTTATCGTATTTTGCAGGAAATCGTTTGTTTCTGATTCCAACTGTTAAGGATTATATTGAAATAAAGATTAAAAGCCATATTGTCAATTTGCGCAAGTGGGGAGCTTTGTTCATCGTCATTGGAGCGCTTTTGCCCTTGCCGCATTCGATCGTTAGTGTGGCGTGCGGATTAATTAAATTTAATTTCCGCAGTTACCTGCTATGGGCACTGTTTCGTTTTGGGCGTTTTGCAATTTACGCGTTCATTATTTTCCAAATTTTTTAGCTACTCGAGGTTGTTTTGGTGTAGAAGGATACGTTGACTAGAAAGAGAGCTCTCTTTTACAGATATTGAATATTTTCAAGGGCTAAACAGATAACAATGAATCGATATTCAAATTGGTGAACTAGCGATTGCCCTGACAAATATGTTTAGTAATTTAGCAAAACTAATTTTAGAACGGATTGTCATGAAATTTCACCCAATTAAGTTATTTGTTTTCTTGTGTGCATGTCTTTTATCAGTAGAAAGTCAAGCTCAAACTCCCGATTTCAGAATGGTTGGTTTTGCCACGCTGGATGGAGGAACTACAGGAGGAGCGGCCGGACAGACTGTTACTCCGGAAACATTTGTAGAGCTGAAGCAGTACGTTGAAGATCCATCAACACCGTATATTATTCGGATTGAAAAGGAGTTTAATACCGGTGTTCAAACGTGGGTGGATGCAGACGGGAGCATTGTTACCAACGAAGCTGCCGGAGCTATAGAAACTACCTTCGGCGCGATCTTCAAAGTTGGATCAAACAAAACCCTTCTTGGTGTCGGAGACCAAGGCTTTTTAAATCGAATTGGACTTGTTATTCAATGCCAGTCTAACATTATCATCCGAAATATCAAATTTACCATGAAAAATGTTCCTGCTACCCGCGATGGGGAATATAAGATTTTAGATACGGATGGGACAACCACAATTGGCGATCCGGATTGTATTGGTATACAAGCCGATGCTGAGAGTGTTCCGGAAGCCGAACGCATCAGCCAGCATATTTGGATTGACCATTGTGAATTTTACAACGAAAACATCGATAATAAAGACCGCTACGATGGTTTGGTCGACAATAAAAACAATGTGCAGAATCTCACCATTTCCTGGTGCTATTTTCACGATCATTCTAAAGCATTACTTTCGGGTAAAGGCAGCAGTGACGATTATAACCGAACCATTACATTTCACCACAACTATTTCTATCAGGTCTTTGGTTCGCGTTTGCCTCTTCTAAGATTTGGGCAACACCACTATTTCAACAATTTTATGGAGAATTGTGAAGGTGATGGTTTAAATCTCCGCATCAACACAAACTGTTACATTGAACGCAACTACTTTAAGGATTCGAAGAAGCCGGTATTTGGGAAGCTTTCAGAAAATGGTCAGGGGAAATTGATCGACAATATCTTTAAAAATTGTAGTCGACTACCTGATGGAGTTACGAATGTTGATGGAGCAAAATCGGAGCCTTTGAGTAGCTCCGAGGAGTTTGTGCGGGAATGCAACTTTACTCCGTCGGACTTATACTCTTATGATGATGTATTGACGGCTACTGAAGATGTTCCTGAGGTAGTAAAAGCATACAGCGGAGTTGGTGTTATTTCGGGCGATGCCACTGCGATTAATACGACTCAAAAATTAGATCAAGCGGTTTGGGTTAGTGATCATGAACTTGTAATTCGGGCAGTACCAAACACCACTGCAGTGGTCTACGATCTGAGCGGAAGAACCGTTTATCAGGCTATGTTGACAGATGAGATTAGCCACATTCAATTAAATAAAAAAGGAATATATGTGGTGAGGTTAATCCTGAATAGTCAAGCAACCAATTATAAAGTAGCTTTTTAGGTGAAAAGGTTGAAGGGTGTAAAATCTCGATAGTCTGTTTCCTTTTTGCTGCCATATTCTGTGTTTGTACAAAAAAATTGCATACCAATCAGGTAGGTTACTTTTTTTTGAATTGATTCGGAAGCAAAGTAATGAGACCAGAGTTGAAAATTAGCTCTTTTGTAACACAATATTTGATCAACTAAAAGAGGTGTCCTTAAATTTTGAATCGTTACTTTTAGCCAGAAGTAAATTCTCCAAAACTTAATCTTTGATTTGTGGTTAATTAAGCTGTTTTGTGAGTTGTAGCCTAATCAATAAAAACGATTTATGTGGGAAGTGGTCTATAAGGTTTTAACAGTTGTTACTTCTGGTATTAGTCTCTTGATGGGACTCTATATGTTGTTGCTTTATCGAAGTACATTTGGGGTGAGAGGCATTCGGTATTGGGCTACGGGAAGTCTGATAATTGGGGGGGGATTGCTTTTTAAGCTTGTGCCACCTTTCGGTAGTTTTTGGACAATTGTTATTCCAACAATTTTTACTGCAACTGGGCTTTATCTTTATTTAGCAGGTATATGGCTGTTTAAAGGAAAGAAAATCAAGACCTGGGTTGTAGTTGGATTTCCGGCAATACACCTCATTCAGTCCATCGTGTTTTATCAGTTCATTCCATCACACTCCATTCGTTCAATTGTATATGCAACCATACTCATGATCTATTGTATGATAGCTATTTATGAGATGTTAGTGTTAAATGATGAGCAAAATCATCTCCGAAATCTATTTCGGATCAATGCAGTAGCGTTTTTTATTTTTTTGATCATATTGGTTCTCAGTATTGCATCAATGTTAACTACACCAAATTTTGATCCTACTAATATTGACGAATTTGCATTAATCCGTGTGGCAATTTCCGGCTTTTTGATGACTGTTTTGACTTTTGGGTTTATGTCAGCAGTTAATATTCAACTGCAAATGCAGCTTGAAAGGCAACTGGTCTCCAAAAACAAATTCCTTAAAATAATTGCTCACGATTTGCGTGGTTCGGTCGGGACGATGAGCAGCTTTCTGAACCTGCTGAACAATGCACCGGATATTCTTGAGAAGGAAAGAAATCATTACCTAGCCGAATTGGAAAAGCTGAGTGAATCTACTTTTCATCTGCTCCAAAATTTATTGGAATGGTCGTCAGGTTCGAATAATACGTTTCAAGGGGATTTAGAGCCAATTAAACTGACTCGTTTGGTTGAGGAGCATATTGATCATTTTGTGAGTTTGGCCAGATTTAAATCGATTGATGTAGATTATGACCAGAGGCCAACAGCACCAATCAATGGAGATAGAAAGATGCTTGAAACCGTTGTTCGAAATTTGTTTTCAAATGCCTTGAAATATACTCCAGAATATGGTCGAATTGAAATTAAAACGGAAAATTGGAACGATAAGGTTCGGCTGCTGATTAAGGACAGTGGAGTGGGTATCCCGCCAGATAAGCTGAAGGAGATCTTCACTTTTGAGAAAAGCAATTCATCGCTTGGAACTAATGGAGAAGTTGGATCGGGTTTTGGTTTGGTTGTATGTCACGATTTCGTTAAGAAGAACAGGGGCTTCATTAAAATAAATAGTCAATTGAATGCTGGAACGGAAGTTATTTTGGAGTTTCCTACGATAGGTTCCAATGGCAAAGGGATCGACGAGGGCGCTGAGAAATTGAACTGTAAAAAGAAATGGCTTACTCCCGAATTCTCGCAAAATGTAGGTGGTAAGAAAACCAGCATTAGGAGTTAACTGATGTTTGATAAACGAATTTTTTTGGAGCTAATAGAAGCGTTAAAAGCTACATCTTTGTAAAACCAAGATAGAAAATGCATGTTCTAATTCGGGTTGATAGCTAAGACACAATAAGTTAAATTGTGAAGAGTCAAATTCGTTGCAACTCATAAACCATAAAAAATAAAGCCAAGCCGCCACCAACCAAAAACAAATTTGGAAATCTTGCCCAGCTGGATTTTTTCAATCCTAACACGAAACCCACAATGGCAATTATGCCGGCAATAACCAGCCCTGAAAAATAAGTTAAGGCTTTAGCTTCAACAGGTGGCTCTTGTCCGTTAGCTATTTCGGGAACCGTAATTTGATCACCCAAAATAACCCACAATGCAAACAGAGCTAACACAACAAATGTACCTTGACCCAATTGCTGAAATAGTTGCTTCTTTTTAGTCCACGAGTAAATGATCAAGCCAATACCTAAAAATAAAATCCATTGTGAGGTAGAGGTCAGCGTAAGGAATGCTTGTCGATCCATTATTTTAAATTTGGTCAAAAGTGTTCATTTTTTAGTAAAGAAAAAAATGAACTTGATTTATTCTATTTGGTTACATTTGTTAGCTTATAAACAGAAAAAATTAGTTGAATACAATGACAAAGAAATTTACAGTACCCACAAACATAAAAGGTCTGATTTTTGATTTGGACGGCACAATTGCTGACACGATGCCCATTCATTATATTGCCTGGAAAAATGCAGCCGCCCGTTATGGCATTGATTTTACCACCGAATTGTTCGAGCAATTGGCAGGTATTCCATTGTATGGAACGGTAAAAAAATTGAATGAGCTTTTCAATAAGAATATTGATTCAAAAGAAATGGGCGATTCTAAAGAAAAGGAATACGAAGATAATATGGACAAGGCACAGCCTGTAGAGCCGGTTGTCGACCTTATTCGAGAATATTACGGCAAGATGCCAATGGCTGTTGGAACCGGTGGTGGACGAGAAATCTCAAAAAAGGCCATGCGTATTGTTGGGGTTGACAAATATATTGAACACTTGGTTTCGGCCGATGATGTGATGAAGCATAAACCACATCCGGAGACTTTTTTGAAATGTGCTGAGCTGATTGGTGTTGATCCAAAGGACTGCCTGGTTTTTGAAGATGGTGTATTGGGAATTGAAGCAGCGAAGGCAGGCGGCATGCAAGTGATTGACGTTAGAGATTATTATCAGGTAACCATCGGACAAGAATAAGGCTATGAGATCAAAAATTATCTTTTTATCATTGTTGGTTGTTTTTCTGGTTTCCTGCCAAAGGGATCCGTTAAAAAAGAAAGCAACAATTGTTTTTTACAATCTTGAAAACCTCTTCGATACGATTGACGATCCGGCTATTGATGATGAAGAGTTTTTACCGGAAGCTGACAGACATTGGAACACGGAACGCTACGAGAAAAAGCTACAGGATATTGCTCAGGTTATAGCAGCCATAAACACAGAAGAACTTCCGGAATTGATTGGCGTTTGTGAAATTGAGAACCAAACTGTGTTAAATGATTTGGTTGAAGAGGAACCGTTGGCAGGTGGAAATTACCAGATTGTACATATCGACAGTCCTGATAAACGCGGAATAGATGTTGGCTTACTTTACCGAAAAGGAGAATTTAAAGTGTTGGACAAAGAAGCCATTCTGGTCGATCCGGGTTTTGAGACTCGTGATATTCTTCATGTGTTTGGCAAGCTGGGGAAAGACAAAGTGCATGTGTTTGTCAATCATTGGCCATCGCGTTGGGGTGGAATGGAAAAATCGCAACCGAACCGGATTGTTGCGGCTCAAACCTTAAAAAACAAGGTGAATGATATTTTAAAAGATAATGCGAAGGCAAAAATTATCATCATCGGCGATATGAATGACGAACCGGATAATAAAAGTTTAGCTGAAATTTTAGATGCCCAAACGCCCGACTCTAAAGCCGATCTCTATAATTTGATGATTCCGCTGGACGAACAAAACCTGGGTAGTTATAACTATCGTGGAGATTGGAATATGATTGACAATATCGTGGTTTCCGCTTCCGTTTTGCACGGCAACGGATTTGTTGCCAACGATCAACTCGGGCAGGTTTTTCACCAGCCGTGGATGGAGTATCACAACAACTCGGGACAAATGTCGCCCAACAGAACTTATGGCGGGCCCAATTACTATGGCGGAATCTCCGACCACTTTCCGGTGTTCTTGCAACTAAATTGGGATAAATAGTAAAACAGGAATTATTGTCCTGGATTAAGAAAATCGAGAAGCAGCTAAATGGATCTTAAAGTAGTTTCACCATATCAACCAACGGGAGACCAGCCCGGAGCAATCCGCCAGCTTTCTGAAGGGATCCGGCAAGGGGAGCGAAATCAGACTTTGCTGGGGGTAACGGGGTCTGGAAAAACGTTTACAATGGCAAAAGTAATTGAGGAGGTGCAACGCCCAACCTTAATTTTGAGTCACAATAAAACCCTGGCCGCTCAGCTTTACAGCGAGATGAAAGCCTTCTTCCCGGAAAATGCGGTGGAGTACTTTGTGTCGTATTACGATTATTACCAGCCCGAAGCTTATTTGCCCACCACCGATACTTATATTGAAAAGGATCTTTCGATTAATGCCGATATTGAAAAACTACGACTGAGCACAACTTCGGCACTTCTTTCCGGAAGGCGCGATGTAGTGGTGGTTTCATCGGTTTCGTGTTTGTACGGTATTGGAAATCCGGAGGATTTTCATGCCAATGTTACAAGTGTTAGCGTGGGCGAAACCTTGAGCCGGAATCAGTTTTTACACAAATTGGTCGATGCACTTTATTCGCGAAATGAGGTTGACTTTACGCGCGGTAACTTCAGGGTGAAAGGTGACACGATCGATATTTTTTTAGCTTATGACGATAAAGCTGTTCGGGTTGTTTTTTGGGGCGACGAAATTGAAGAGATTTACAGTTTTGATCCGGTTGAGGGCACGACTATCGAGTCGATGGAAACGGCAATTATTTATCCGGCCAACATATTTGTAACTACCAAAGAGCGTATGAAATCGGCCATTCATCAAATTCAGGATGACCTGGTGAAGCATGTCGATTTTTTCAAGGAAATTGGCAAACCACTCGAAGCCAAGCGTATTTTGGAGCGGGTGGAATACGACATGGAAATGATGCGTGAATTGGGCTATTGTCCCGGAGTTGAAAACTACTCTCGCTATTTTGATGGGCGTGATCCCGGTACCCGGCCCTTCTGCTTGTTGGATTATTTCCCGGATGATTTTTTGACCATTTTGGATGAAAGCCATGTTACCATTCCTCAAATTCGGGCGATGTATGGTGGCGACCATTCCCGAAAAATAAACCTGGTCGATTATGGTTTCCGGCTTCCGGCAGCGATCGATAACCGACCATTGAAATTTGAGGAGTTTGAAGATCTGGTGAATCAAACTATGTACGTTAGTGCAACACCTGCAGATTATGAATTGGAAAAATCGGAGGGGGTAATTGTTGAGCAAATTATTCGGCCAACCGGACTGCTCGACCCTGTTATTGAAGTGCGTCCTTCGGGCAACCAGATTGATGATCTGATTCACGAGATCCATCTCCGGATTAAAAAGAATGAGCGGATTTTGGTGACAACGCTTACCAAACGAATGTCGGAAGAGTTGAGTAAGTATCTGGTGAATATGGGGATTAAAACTCGTTATATTCACTCGGATATTGACACGATGGAGCGCATCGAAATTATGGAGGAACTACGCAAAGGCGGTTTTGATGTGCTGGTCGGAATTAACCTGCTGCGTGAAGGATTAGATTTGCCCGAAGTTTCGCTGGTTGCCATTATCGATGCCGATAAGGAAGGCTTTTTACGCTCCGAGCGATCATTGACACAAACAGCAGGACGTGCGGCGCGAAACCTCAATGGGATGGTGATTATGTATGCTGATAAGATTACCCAATCGATGCAAAAAACGATTGACTCCACGAATTATCGTCGCGAAAAGCAGCTGAAGTACAACGAAGAAAATGGCATTACACCTACGGCTATCGTAAAACCAACGCGTGAAATTATTGGTTACGCGTATCGCGATGACAAGCAGAAAGCATATTCCGGAGGAGCTGGTCATCCCGACATCGCGGCTGATCCGGTTGTTCAATACATGAGCATTGATGGTTTGGAAAAAGCCATTGCGAAAACGAAAAAGGAAATGCAAAAAGCTTCCAAAGAGCTCGACTTTATTGAGGCTGCCCGCTTGCGTGATGAAATGTACCGTTTGCAGGAAATTGTTCTGCAAAAGAGAACGTAGTCGGGATTTACAGCATATAGCCTTTCCCAAAATGTGACGAATATGGCACTTTCTCTAGGTAATGGTAATATTGGGGGCAAAAGTTTACAAGTTATCGTGTTCAGTTCGGTTGATGATTTCGTTTTGCAAATCTTCACCCAGGTCATTAAAATAATCGCTATATCCGGCTACGCGGACAATCAGGTCTTTGTAATGCTCCGGATGTTTTTGTGCATCACGCAGCGTGTCGGCATTCACCACGTTAAACTGAATATGGTGACCGTCCATTTTGAAGTAACTGCGAACTAAACTGGACACTTTTGAGATGGATGTTTCATCTTCGAAAAATGAAGGGGTAAACTTTTGGTTGAGCAACGTTCCTCCCGTTCTCAGATGATCAATCTTTGCAGCTGATTTAGCCACCGATGTTGGCCCTTTTCGATCGGCTCCCTGTACCGGCGAAATACCTTCCGATACGGGTGTTTTTGCCATACGACCATCGGCACTTGCCTGCATCACACTTCCGAAATAAACATGGCAGGTTGTAGGCAACAGGTTGATGCGATAGGCAGCACCACGAGGACTTTTGTGCCCATTCACCGCATTGTAATAGAGTTCGAAAACGTCTTTTAGTTGATCGTCAGCCCGGTCATCATCGTTACCATATTTTGGAGTTTTATAAACCAGTTTGTAGTGCAGGTCTTCGGCACCTTCGAAGTTGTTTTCCAGCGCTTTCAGAAAGTCATTCATGCTCGTGTTTTTTTCTTCAAAAACATGTTGTTTTAGGGCTGTTAACGAGTCGGTGATTGTTCCCATTCCCACTCCCTGAATGTAGTTGGTGTTGTAACGCGCACCTCCATTGATGTAGTCAGTTCCTGTGGCCACACAGTCATCAATAATGATTGACAAAAATGGCGTCGGAATGTGAGTCATAAATGTTTTCTCGATGATGTTGCTACCTTCAATTTTGATATTCACAAAATGTTGAACCTGCTTTTCGAAGGCATTCATCAGATCCTGCATGGTTTTAAACGATTTTGGATCTCCTGTTTGAAGCCCGATTTGCTTTAGGGTTCGCGGATCGAATCCATTGTGTAAAGTAACTTCCAGTATTTTGGGCAGGTTGAAATAACCGGTTAATAAGTAACTCTCGGTACCAAAGGCACCACTTTCCACACAGCCACTGGCACCACCATTTCGGGCATCAATCAAGCTTTTTCCCTGGTTTGTTAGTTCTTGAATAATGGCATCGGTGTTGAAAATGGAAGGCTGTCCAAATCCGGTTTTTACAATTTTTACTGCTCGGTTGATAAAGCTTTCCGGGTTCTTTTTACTTAGCTGAACCATGGAGCTTGGCTGAAGCAGGCGCATCTCTTCAATGACATCCAGAATAATGTACGACATCTCATTCACGGCATCCGATCCGTCCGGTTTAACCCCTCCTAAATTTATCAGGGCGAAGTCGGTGTACGTGTTGCTTTCCAAAGCTGTAATTCCAACCTTTGGCGGGGCAGGGTGGTTGTTAAATTTCACCCAAAATGACTGTAGTAATTCAGTTGCTTTGTCTTTTGTCAATGTCCCTTCAGCAAGTTCTTTTTTGTAAAAAGGATAAAGGTGCTGATCCAACCGACCCGGGTTAAATGAATCCCAGGGGTTCAGCTCAGTTACAACTCCAAGGTGTACAAACCAGTAATACTGCAAAGCTTCGTGGAATGTTTGTGGCGCATTGGCAGGCACATTCTGACAAACCTCAGCCATGATTTCAAGTTCCATTTTTCGAACTTCATCTTTTTCATCTTTTGCCAATTCTTCCAACTTTTGAGCGTGGCGGCTGGCAAAAAGGATGATGGTTTCGGCAGCTACCTGCATGGCATTTAATTCTTCTTGCTTATCGTAGGCTTTCGGATCATTAATAAAATTCAATTTGCTCAGACTTTCTTTAATATCAAGAATAATATCGAGCATGCCTTTCTGATAAATTTTATTACCTGCAACAGTGTGTCCGGGAGCTCTTTGCTCCATAAATTCAGTGAAAATCCCTGCATTGTAGGCATCCATCCAGGGTTGTTTCATCCGGTTCATCACGCGGTCGCGGTTCGAGTGTCCTTCCCAAAAAGGAATGATCGTATTTTCGTAGGCATTGCGAGTCTCCTTGTCGACCCGGAACCAAACTTTTTCGCGTGTGTTCAGAATGTCTAGATCTTGCAACGAGTGTACTGTAATTTCGGGGTAGGTTGGGGTTGCCTTTGGAGCAGGTCCTCGTTCTCCTACAATCAATTCCCCATCGTTAATACAGATGGATTTGTTTTTCATAATATAGCGAAAAGCTTTAGCTCGCTGTACCGGAATTGAGTCGCCTGGCGATTGATGACTTTTATAAAACTCGGTAATTAGTAAAGCCCGTTCGGCTGAAATTTTAGTGACGGCGTTCAGGCTTTGTTTGCGTAATTTTTTTATTCTTGGTGTCATAATTTCTTTGTTTTTAGTTCATGTCGATTACAGTGGTTAACCTCCTGGTTGAACTGTAAAACCAGCGTTTTCAAATTGTTTTTTAATCGTTGCCAGTTCTTCCTTTTTTAAAGAATGCTCTTCAACGAAATGGTTTTCCATATGAAAGCGCTTGTACTTTTCCTTTGCTGTATTGTGAAAAGGCAGCAAGTCTACTCGACCGAATGGATGTTTCAGAGTTTGCAGGAATTCAATACTCTCACTTACATTTTCTGGGGTGGTACTAACTCCCGGAATCATTGGGATCCGGATGGTTATCAGACTCCCATTTTTAGTCAATCGTTGAATATTTTCCAGTATCGTTTTATTGGAAACTCCTGTGTAGTGTTGGTGTTGCTGGTCATTCATTATTTTCAGGTCGACCAAAAACAGATCAGTGAGCCTGGCGATTTTTTCGATGACCGACCAGTTGGCAAACAAGGTGGTATCTACCGTTGTATGAATTCCTGAAGCTTGACATTTCTGTAGCATTTCCGTTAAAAACTCGTGCTGTAATAATGGCTCTCCTCCCGAGAAGGTAACGCCGCCTCCGGATTCTTCCATGAAAACCTGCTCCTTGAGAAGTTCTTTTATCAACTCATCAGCACTTGTTGTATAACCAACGGTCTCCTTTTCGGTGAATTTACGACCGTTTAGCTGCACTGTTTTTTCAATGCAAACCGGGCTTTTATCAATGCTTTCCGGGTTGTGGCACCATTGGCACTTTAACGGACACCCTTTTAGGAAGATGGTTGTTCGGATGCCAGGTCCATCATGCACTGCAAAGCGTTTAATATCAAAGATAATCCCATTCATGGGAATCGTATTTTTAGTGAAACAGAATAAAAAAAGATAAATGAAACGAGCATGAACTTTTTTAATCAAAAATTCACAAACAAGGATGATTAAAAAAGTTTGTGTGAGAGCGGAGCGGTTCCATCCGTTCTCAAATTTTAAAGTAAGTTTTTAAAAACTTGAAAATTTTAAACGGATGAAAAGGAGTTGCATCAGAATCGATGCGGGAAAAAATCAATTGATCCAGCATTCGTACAAACCTTTTCCAAAGTTGTGATAAAGGTTGGAATAATGTTTGATTTTGAATTTCATATTGGATACAATAATTACTTGCGTAATTTACTCATTTTTATTCGTTCTTATTTGAATAAATTCTTATCCGTAAGTAATTTAAACTCGTTAAAAATAGATAAAAAAAGAGATGCCAGTTTTTCCCTGACACCCCTTCATTTTAAGAATGGAATTGATTTACTAATGAACTATCGTTTCTTGGTTCGCACACTAAAAATGGGACCTGCTCTATGCCCATCGTGTGGATCCATTTTAACCTTAATTTTTCCTGCGGATACAGTCAGTTTGTGTGATAGTTCATATTTTTTTTGCCATGTAGGAATTGTTTCGTTTGAAGGAACGGATGCCTATGGATTTTCGTCAATTAATCTCTCAAACTCCGAGTCGAATTCCTCCGATAAATTAGTTCCTTAATTTGTTGGCATGCTCTTTTATTAAATCCATTGTAGAATCGATATCGTAAACTGAGTTTAGACCTTGCGGCTCCTGGGGTGGGTCGCCCATTAAGTCATCACCAAGTTTCCAGTATGGATCGTCGCCGCTATGGCGCCCCGATCCTGCAAATGCCCAGAAATTGCTTCCGGCCAAAACATCTCCATTCTGCGCGCTCTTTTCAACCAACTTGAAAGCAGCTCCGTAATATTTATCCCGAGCTGTTGTCGTATCGTCAGGACCAAAAGTATGGTGGTCTCTAGGTAATCCAAATTCTTCGAGCACAATTGGTTTGTTGAGTTCGCGGGCTACCTCGATATGATCAGCCATGTATTTTTTTGTGAGCACAATGGAGGTATCAACGGTTTCGGCAATGTGATCAGAATCGAGCCAGTTCCAGTTTTTTGGCCAGGTATGCATGGTGAGGTAGTCGATGTTAGGATCACCATGTATTTTTCGGAAAAGTTCCATGTCTCCTTCACAACCCCACTGTCCCTCTGATCCTGTCGTGACCAGATGATTGGGGTCAATCGATTTAATGAAGGCAGCAGTTTCTCCTATCCATTCGGCAAAGCGGGGCTTGTTTGCATCGGAGAAAGCACGGGGCTCGTTGGCTATTTCCCAGGTCATGATGGCTGGATCATCCACATATTTTTTTCCATTGTATTGGTTGGTGCGAGACAACAAAAAGCGGATGTGGTTTTGAAATTTTTCCTGGCAAGGTTCGCAATTGATGAATTGCCCTGAAAAGCTCATGAACTCAGGCCAGGTATGAGGGGCAATTTGAGGATAAGGAATGTCGCCATAGCCACTCCAATTGAGGTATTGCGAAAAGCCACCCGACCATTCCCAACTGTTATTTAGGAAAAGAACTGCATACATTTTTCGTTTACCCAATTCGGTCATTAAAAAGTCGAGTCCATCCAAAAGAGTGTCGTTGTAAACTCCGGGCGACAATTGCAAGGCAGGAGTAACACGATAGGGCTCATTGTTTGGCCCTTCTGCTCCTGCTAATATCCGAAGGTTGGTAATCCCGTGCTGTTTCATTAAATCCAGTTCATTTATGAGCCTGTCCCTGTCGCCTCCTTGGCCGGTTGAAGCAAGGATGGCACCATACCAATAGTTGGTACCTACAAAATAATAAGGGTCATCATTCACCGTTAGTTGGTGTCCCTGTCGCTTCACAAACGGATCAGATGTCTTTGGTTGGCTACATGATCCTAAGATGAACACGAAAATGGAAAGCAGTATCGATAATTTTCTCATGATTAGATGATTATTTGTTGGTTTTATTGCGTTGGACATTCAATTCATTGTTGATCTGGGTCATGTAGGCATCGCTCAATTTATAGGAGTATACAAACACTACCGAGAGTAGTGCCCCAATGGCGGGAAATACGCTCAACATGAGCCGGATAGCATTTTGTGTTTCTTCGGACTGTACGGCATCTGCCTTAAAACCATAGAGTGCCAGTAACCAACCGGTGACAGCACCACCAAGTGTCCATCCAAATTTTTGCGACATGGATGATGACGAGAAAATAAGGCCAGTGGCACGGCGTCCGGTTTTCCACTCGGAATAATCAGCAATGTCAGCATACATCGACCAAAGTAGCGGAAAGATAATTCCTGCACAAATGCTGATCAGAAATTGAAAAGTGAAGATCATCATAATTGCACTCCGGTCGAATAAGTAGAAAATGAAGCTCAGTACAGCAGCTAAAAGCATGGCAAACAAAAACGTATGACGTTTCCCAAGTCGATCGGATATCGGCTTTGCAAGGACAACCCCAATAATGTTTGCTGCCTGACCTAGCACAAGGAAAATGGTACTGTATGCGATTGGCAGCGACATCCCTAAAAGTGTCATATCAATAGCATCTTCATTTTGAATGAAATAGCGGAAGTAATAAATGGCCGCTCCATCTCTGATCGAATTAAATATAAGTGCCGATACCCCGGCTCCTAAAAGGATAAACCAAGGTCCGTTTTTAAGTAAGTCTTTAAAATCATCTTTAACGGTTGATTTTGTTTCTTGTACGGGTTTCACCCGTTCTTTGGTCCATAAAAATGTTAGGAAGAAAAATAAAACGGCTACTACTGCAATAACCATGACTGCTTTTTTTGTTCCCGATTTGAAATCAATTTCGTTGATCTCCAGTTTTTTAAATTCGAATGAATTTGGATTGGCTGTTACAATAGCCAACTGCAGCTTTTCCGGAGCTTGAAGCCAGTTTGCCGACGGAACCAAATCCGTGAGTTTTATTTTTACGGTACTCCATGTTCCATCACGCCTGAGGCCAAGGGTATCAGTAGCTGAGGGAATATTCGCAAATGCATATTCATTTGTTTTGGCAGAATAAACCCCAATTTTAAGAGCATCGCTGCTGGATGTCTTCATCTTTGTGCTTAACACTAGCAGTGAGTCCGTCACTTCAGGATGGGCGGATAGGGTGTTGTCAAACAATAATGTTTTTCCTGATCCGTCCAACATCGGAGTGCTTGCCATTTCTGTTTCAGAGAATTGGGCAACGGCTTTCGATCCGAAGGTGTCAAACAGCGGCTGAAAGGTGCCCAATACCAAAATACTACCTCCAAAGGCAAAAACCATTCGAAAAGAGGAGAGGGTGGTGCGCTGTTTTGAGTCGGGTGTCATCACCCCCATTAATGCGGCGTAAGGCACATTGATGGCGGTATAAACCATCATCATCAGAGTGTAGGTGACGTATGCGTACACTATTTTTCCGGTCATTCCGAGGTCGGGCGTTGTAAATAACAATACGCCGATAATTCCGAATGGCAATGCCATCCAAAGCAAGTAAGGCCTGAATTTTCCCCATCTACTTTTTGTGCGGTCAGCAATGATCCCCATAATTGGATCGTTGGTGGCATCCCAAATTCGCGTGAGCAGAAACATGGTTCCGGCAGCAGCAGCTGGTATACCAAACACATCGGTATAAAAAAACAACAAATACATTGAGAAGAGTTTCCAGAACATGGATGATGCGGCATCACCAAGTCCGTAGCCAATTTTTTCTTTCAGTTTGAGTTTATATTCCATTTGGTTTACTGTAGGGGATTCGTTTGGTCTAATTTAAGTTTTTGATGACTTCGATTAATGCCCGACTATTGTGGTATGGGCATTTCCAGAATCCTGCTTTGTCGTTGTTCGTTGTTGGAATGCCATTATTGTCAACGCTCCAAAACCATTCGCCATTTTTGTTGTCGATGAGGTAGGTTTGAATAAAATGCCAGGTCTTGTTCATCGTTTCAAGATAATTCTTATCACCTGAAATTTTCCAGGCATATATCAAGCCAACCATTGCTTCGGCCTGAGGCCACCAATGTTTGTCGGTGTCTAAGTGCTTGTTTTCCTGCTCATAATAGACAGATCCATCATTTGCCATCCCTTCAGCAAGCACGGCGTCGACCATTTTTAAACTTATGTCTTCAACCTCGTCAATTAGTTTGTCATCATCCAGTTCGTAGGCTGCTTCGGCCAGTAGCCAAGCGCCTTCAATATCGTGCCCAAATGAAACGATCCCGGAGCGAACAGTCCAGTCATAGTCGAAGAACAGTTGAAAGTGGCTTGTTTTTTTGTTGATGATGTGATCGAGAAAAACCCGTGTTAAATCGCCCATCTTCTTTTTCAGTTGCTCGTCTGGCCATACCCGATAAAGATTAGTGTAAGGTTCTAAAATATGCAGATGTGTGTTCATCGATTTAGGCTCATTGGCATCTTTGGGACTCAGTCGCATATCTTCAAGCGGACTCCAATCTTCAGAAAGTGACTCGATATATCCCCCGTAGTTGCGGTCGCAGCTGTGCTTTTCTATCAATTTAAATAAGTAGATGGCGTGTTGTAGTGCTTCTTTGTTTTGGGTTGCTTTATAATATTCTGAAAAACCATAGATGCCAAATCCCTGAGCGTAAATTTGCTTTCGGGAATTGGCGACTTTGCCATCTTCGTTTAACGACCAATACAGTCCGCTGTTAATAGGATCGATAAACCGATCAACCATATAATGATAAGCACGGTTTGCCAATTTTAAATAGCCTGGATTTTGGGTGAAATTATAGGCTGCCGAAAATGTCCATAAAATTCGGGCATTCAGAACAGCTCCTTTTTCGGCTCCAGGGACTAGCTGATTGTAATGATCGCGAGTGCCAACAAAACCGCCATGTTCTTTATCTTGTGTCTGATCAATCCAATACGATAAAATGCGCTGTAACTCAGCCTTCATTTCCTTTTTCAGGTTTATGAAGTTATCTTGCTCTGTTGTTCCTTGAGACATTTATTTTGGTCTATCAGATGATTAATATGATTGACTGATGCTGCTGATCGCAACTCGTCTTGTGGCGAATTTACACAATAGTCTATTAATTGATCAAGTGTTGACGTGGCCACATGCATTCTGGTGTCAGACGATGCATAATAGATGAATATTTTTCCATTTTCATCCATAATCCAGCCATTGGAAAATAATACGTTTGAAACATCGCCAACCCGTTCTTTTTCTATTGGAGCAAGAAAATACCCGGCCGGCTTATAGGTCACTTCCCACGGACGCTTCAGGTCGGTCATGAAAACGTACAAGGTGTAACGAAGTCCTGCCGCCGTATTACGTACGCCATGAGCTAATTGCAACCATCCTTTTTCGGTTCGAATTGGAGCTGGTCCCAGTCCATTTTTCACCTCGTAAATTGTATGGTATGTTTTAGCATCAACAATTGTTTCCTTTTTTATTTCGGCCTTTTCAATGGTGTCCGACAAGCCGAATCCAATTCCGCCGCCACTTCCGGTGTCGATAAATCCATCTTGTGGACGGGTATAAAAGGCATATTTCCCGTTAATGAGGTGTGGAAACAAAACAACATTCCGTTGTTGTCCGGCATGACTTTTCAAGTCGGGTAGGCGTTCCCATTTCAGGAGGTCTTTTGTTCGGGCAATTCCTGCTGCAGCAACAGCGCTGCAGGTATCACCACTTGGAGCATTCGGATCTTTTCGTTCGGTGCAAAATACACCATATATATAGCCATCATCGTGTTTGGTTAGGCGCATATCGTAAACATTCGTGTCGGGCTCATCAGTTTCCGGAAGTGTGATTGGGCGATCCCAAAAGCGAAAGTTATCCACCCCATTGGGGCTTTCAGCGATTGCAAAAAACGATTTTCGGTCGTTTCCTTCAGTTCGCACTACCAAAAGATACTTGTCTTTCCACTTTATTGCGCCGGCATTCATGGTGGCGTTGAACCCAATTCGTTCCATGAATCGAGGATTGGTTTCCTGGTTGTAATCGAAACGCCAGTTAAGTGGCACATGATCGCGTGTTAATATCGGATATTTGTATCGGCTGTAGATGCCATTCGTGCTAAAAAGCTCTTCGTTTTTTCTTGACAATAATGCCTCGTGCTCCTTCGTAATTCGTTTTTTTCTCTCTTCAAACAATTGCATTGACATATTCAGTTTTTTTTGTGTTGAGTCTCAATCAGCACTTTATTTCTTGTTCTTATTAAAATCATTTAGTAACCAGATGTTGGGTTGATTTAAAAAGCTTTTTGCATTCGCTTCTGAAGGGTGTCCGTCATAAGCAAAGAAGTGATGAACGTTGGAGTCGTTTCGCCAAACCATCACATAGCTCAGATTTTGGGCAATGCTGTCGGGCTCAATGGCTTTCCCCAATTGGTCGGTAAACCATAAAGAGTCAGGTATGTTTTCGTATCCCGTTTCAGAAAAGGCTGCAAGCTTTTGGTTTTTATTTGCCGTTTTAATTACAATGTCTAACGTTTTTTGCAACTGACCAGGCCAGTCGACCGTGCTTGGGTGTTGATAATCATCAACACCCATAATATCAATAATATCGTTTCCCGGGTACCAGGTTAGATACTCCTGTTCGGTTTGGAATCCACTATTTGGTGAATAGCAAATTACCATGTTGGTCAATCCTTTTTCATGTACTAAATAGTCGATGGTAAACCTGAAAAGTGTTTTGTATTCTTCGGGTGAAGTCAACTTTGTTCCCCACCAGAACCAGCCGCCACTCATCTCATGCCATGGCCGAAAAATTACAGGCATGAGCTTTCCGTCGCTTGTTTTTAGTTGCAGAAAGAAATTGGCTATTTGATCTAGCTGAGCTTTAAATTGCTCATGACGCGAACCTCCGGGAATAATATACTTCACTGTAGTCGTGTCCGTATTCCAGGAGTTCTTTCCGTTTACCACTGAGTACGGATGCCAGCTAAAGGTGTTGATTCCACCCATTTCATCTGCTTTGATTGCTAACTGGCGCATTACATCAAACGGTACGTCATCAAGATTTTTCAAATCGCCACGTTCCAAGCCGCCAAGTTCCCATCCAAACAGGGCAGGATAATCTCCTGCGACCCTTTTAACATCCGATTCCCCCTCGATATAGCTCCATTTCATTCCGTAAGCCAGATCATCCTGATGGCCAAACAACGTGCCTTTAGCTTGAACTGATTTCAGTGTTTCAATCAGTCGCTGTGCTTGTGTCTGTTCTGTTTTGTCGGCTTTACAGCCAGCCCACATAGCTGTGATTAAAAGGAGTAGTTTGATTTCTATTCTCATAACGTTCTATTTTAGACTAGGCATTTGGTCGCGTGTGATAACATCGCTATGGTTAAAGGCATCGGTCCACCAACTTGCATCAGCATATTCGTGATTGGTTTCATTAAAGTCAGACTCATTTAAATCGTCGGTGCGTTCGTAATCGTACCAAGGCATAAAATAGGACCATTGAGCACCGGCATTCCATTGTGCCAATATGTTGGCAGCATTACCACATTCGCTCAATGTAACCATTTTGGTAGGGTAACTTTCCTGAATGGATGCGAATTCATCTGCAATATCCAATGCGTTGGAGTTGTTGTAGATGTCTCTTCCAATAATGTCAACATAGTTGTCACCTGGATAAAATTCACGATCCTTGGTTTGTGTTGTCCATACCCAAATCAGGTTATTCAATCCTTGCGTTTTGAAATAGTCGAACATATAAATCCATAGATCCTTGTAGGCTTTAGCTCCATTGTTGCCCCACCAAAACCAAGCAGATCCGCCGCTAAATTCGTAAATGTTTCCGGCAGCCTCATGCAGTGGACGCCAAATAACCGGAATGTTTTTCGCTTGAAGTAACTTCAGGTAGTCGGCAGCTTTTTTTAAGTCAGCCTTTACCAGATCATTTTCCCAGGTACCATCAATCGTGACATTCGAAGCTTTGAAGGTTGTTTCTTCGGGTTTATATGTGTAGTCTGTTGCTCCTTCCGCTGTTGGCACGATCCAGTGCCATCCAATACTAATCAGCCCGTTGTTGTTCCACCAGTCTTCTTGTATCGCAGTGTTTGAATAGTCGATCCAGTTGGCTGGTGAATAGGGGAGGTGGACATAATCAAATGTTGCAATAGCGGGATACTTGCCGGTTTGTAGTTTTACCCATTCTGCTTCGTTGGTGTTCCAGTTTACGTTAGCCATGGTACCCGAAAGCACTTTCTGTCCATAGTTTTCGAGTAGAAAATCATACAGATTCTGTGCTTGCTGAGAAGGATTATCTATCGCCAGCGAAGTGGTAATGGCGGTTTGTACCTCTTCTTGTATTGAAAAACTAATAATTATTTCGGCGGCAGCTACTTTTGTGGGCCCAAGAACTACTCCTTTGGGAACAACGAGCTGGTAGGTACTTCCTTTTTCCAGCCCCGTAGCTTTAATGGTTACCTGAGTTAACGAGGCAGTTACGCTTGTAACTGTTGCATCAGTAATTGTAACCTGGCTATGTGTTGATGAAGGAGAGGTGACATTTTGATCAAAAGTAAGAGTAATTGTTAAGTTTCCCTCGCTTAAGTCAGTAGCACCATCGACAGGTATAGATCCAACCAGTAGAGGGGCATCCAGCACGGGGGTGGGCTCATCGTCCTCCCCGTTGCTGCATGCCGTTACTGTAACTGATAGTATAAAGAGTATTACAAAGCAGGTATTCAGAAACCTATTTGCTATTGCGGTCATTTAATTCGAATTTATTTTGCGGTAACTGAAACTTTAGAGATAATCAGGTTTTGCCCCTGCACTACTAAAGCTGTTTCAGACCAGCCATCATTTGTACTTAAAATATGATCCAGAAATTCCTGAGTCATTTCTAATTCATAGGACGTCTTTGAAGCATCTTCAAAAGCGAGGATATCTCCCTGTTGTGCCCAGTTTGCATCATTTATTTGCAGTTGGCCTGATCCTGTTACTGTGAAATAGAATTTCAATATTGATCCGGCCGATAGATCGGTAAATGATGATTTGTAAAGTCGGAACGCGCCACCGTCAGCTTCACCCGTCCAAGATCCCAAGTCGCGGGTTTCATCCATAATTACGGTTTCGGAAGGAGCTGTAACGATGATCGATACTTTTGAGATGATTAGATTTTGTCCTTGAATAACGAGTGCTGTTTCAGACCAGCCATCATCTGTACTTAAAATATGATCCAGGAATTCCTGAGTTAATTCCATTTCGTAGGAAGTTTGAGTCTCATCGGTAAATTCGAGCATCGCTTGTTGTCCCCAGTTTGCATCATTAATTTGTAATTGCCCATAACCAGTTACCGTGAAATAGAATTTCATTATTGAACCAGCAGGTACATCTGCAAATGATGATTTGTTTAGCCGGAATGCTCCTCCGTCAGCCTCGCCTGCCCAGGTTCCAAGATCGCGGATTTCACTCATAATTATAGTTTCGGTTGTGCCGGATCCAATCACTGGCAAGGTATAAGACACGCTGCCATTGGATGATACCAAACTAAGTTCAGTATCTCCACTTGCTGATTCAGGTATTAATACGTATAATATCGCTCCCTGAAGGATATATTGAGTTGACGTACCGTTGACGGTAACATCGGTCAACTTGTCTTCATTATATACATCTAAGGTCAATACTGTACCGGCATTGATTTCTGTTCCCGGATCAGGTAGTACCGGAACGTAACAGAATGCAGGTTTTTCAACAGTTAAAGAAGGAGCCGTTACTGTTTCACCATTGGCCATATTCAGGATTAATTCGCCGCTTTCTGCATCCACCGGTACTGTAACCGTAATGCTTGTGTTGGATGATGGACTTACGTCGACGGTAAGATCGCCTGCAAATGTCACCGACACTACCAAGTCAAGGTTGGTTCCGGTTATAGTAACATCACTTCCTGCCGAAACAGGTGATGGGCTGTATTCTGTTACTTCAGGTTTCTGCGTAGCAATGGCCACAGAAGCCGTTTTGCCACTTGCCGTATTCAATACCAAATCGCCGCTGGTGGCAGCGTCGGGAATGGTTACCGTAATCGTAACGTTCGTTGTAGAAGAAGGGGTGATTGCATTATCTATCCCCGGGAAAACAACTGAGCTTATCAAGTCCATATTTAAGCCTGAAATGGTAATGACATCTCCTGCACGAAGATCCGAAGCTGGTGAAGCCGACAGTTCAGTTGGCAAAGCCATTGTAACTTGAGCAACAGGTACAGCAATGCCTGAAAAGGCAATCATGTTAACCGTACCGTCAGTCGTCCCTGATGGCAAGGAAAATGTAAGTGTATTATCGTTTACCGAAAATTCAATTGTATCGCTGTTGGCGAGTACCACAAACTCGGCCAAATCAAGGTTGGCGCCTGCAATTGCGATTTCATCTTCCGGTTTTTTATTTGTCAATTCTTCTACCGAAGATACTGATGGTAAAGTGAGTTCAAGAACTGTTTCTGATTTAAGCTCAATTGGCATTGCAGCTGTATCGGCTAGCATAATGATGCCGGATTGCACTTCTTTTGGAACAACCAAGGCTATCTTTTTCCGTTCCCAGATAGTGAAATCGGAACTCATGACAGTCACATCATCAGCAAAAACTACTTTCTGAATCAAGTTCAGGTAGTCGCCTTCAATCGTAAGTGTTTCGCCAGCCTTAACCGGATTTGGCGAAATCTTGGAAATGGAAATAGGCTCGATGTAGGCCAATAAAGTTTTCGAAGTAATTTGACCCTCAGGCGTATTCAGTTTCACATATCCTTCAATTGCCTCCTGCGAGATCGTCACTTTTATTCTTTCGCTGCTGACTACTTCGATATCTGAAATTTCAATGTTATCGGGTAAAACAATACTGGTTACCTTATCCAGGTTTCTCCCGACAAAGGTTAGTTCGCTACCTCTTAATGCAGGGCTTGGTCCGTAGGCTTCCAGTACAACCTGACTGGATACGATCTCGTCATCATCATCATCATTACAAGCTGCGAAAGTCACTGCTATTAATACCAATAACATGATCAGCTTCCATTGATTTAGTAATTTATCTGGTTTCATAATATTCCTTAGTTTTGGTGATTAATCAATTGGAACTACACGGACATTGTCAATCCATAGCGTTGGAGAACAGGCTATTCCTGTTGAGCTTCCTTGACCCATCCAAATCGTGAGTCCGGAATAATGTCCCGCAGGGTTCACAGTGCTTTCACTTCCATCGGCGCCATATTTAAATTCGTCCATTGGAATTGATACTGTGATCCATTTTTCTGTTGAAAAAGAGCCATTTGCAGCCCATGGAGTCCAAAGGCCACGCGGGTAAGACGTAGAGCGCTTCCAGTTTTCATTTCCACCGTGCGTGTCTTCATAGTTAGGCCAAGCAGCATTGTTCTGCCAATTAAGCCAAACTTCATCTGCTCCGGTAAATATAAACTGCAATGCTGCCGCTGACCAATCGCCGGCTACTTTTACCTCAAACTTTAACGCTTGATCCGACAAATTAGAGGCATCTGCAAAATCGGGATCCTCCGGAGTGTATGTCCAGCGATCAAAACAGTAGTCTTTATCCGCTGTAGAACCAGCTGCATCAATGTCTCCTGAAAAAATCAAATAATTGCCGTTGATGCCATCATCTGAAATAACACCTTTACCTCCGTGCCATCCAAAGAAGTAGTCGTAATCAGGATAATTACCGTTATTAAAATCAAGAATAATATTTCGTTGATCACGGAAATGAAAAGCGCTAACACCATCACCATAAACTGATGAAACTGTAACAGGGCCACTCTCGGCACCTTCGGGAACAACGACATCAATTGAAGTAATATCCTGTGATACGATTTCTCCCTGAACGCCACCGGTAAAGGTTACGGTTAGTGGACTGTTCTCGTCGTCGATAAAATATAGACCTTCAATGTGAGCGACACCTCCTGCATCGATATATTCGCAAGCCATTGAATTTACTGATGGTTCAGGAACAATTGTTGCAAAAGTGAAAGAAGTTGAATCTTCGCTTGTATACAATTTAATCAGATCCTCTTTGATTCCGGGAATTGAGTTTGGAATAGATACAATAATGGCATTGTCGGTTACCATATTGGGATTTAACTTAGCTTTCTTGTCGTTGAAATAGATCTCGTTTACGCCTGCTAATGATTCTCCAATAATCGCAATTTTAGAACCCAGATAGCCTCCCGTTAAAAGAGAGTCGGAAGCATCAACGTCACATGGACGGACATACCGAACGATGGGTGTTCCTCCGGTTGGCCATTCGTTGTCGTTATCTTGGCAAGCAACCAAACTGAGCAGTACTAGTATGGCGATAACCGCTTTTGATATATATTTTTTCATCATGTTTACTTTTCAATTAAATTCGTATTCAACAGGTTCAGCTGTAATTGACGGAGTCTTTGTCAAGGTTTCAGCAGGAATTGGCAATACCAGATTTTCTGCGCTTATGGTTATGCTGGCAACGTCTGGATTCAGGTAGAAAATAGATCCTTCACCGCTGGAATCGTCTTCAGGATTTACGGAAGTAAATCCGCCATGATAAGCATTATCAGCATTTCGTTCCTGCCAGTTATAGCTGCCATTGGAAAGGTATTGGCGCTCACGATCCATATCGTTCAGGTAAGTCAATGCTTTCGTCATATTTCGATAGCTCATTCGTTTGATGTCGAGGAAGTTGATGCTTTCGAAAGCGAATTCCACCCGGCGTTCTTTAATGAGTTGGTCGTAGGTAATCGAACTTGCCGACCAGCTTAATCCGGCACGAGAACGAACCTGTTTAAACAAATTGAGGGCAGTCGCATCAGCGGTTGATGAACCGGAACCAATGCAAGCTTCCACGTAACAAAGATAAACATCAGTTAGACGGAGCAGGTAGGTGTTATTTCCTGCATCCTGGTTGGAAGCACCGGCAACTCCACCGCAATCAGAATTGGCACCAATCACGTATTTTCGCACATGGGCTAACATTTCGTTGCTTGTTTCCGTTGATTCATCTTCGGAGAAATTATAGTAGGAGTAGCCACCGCCACCGAGGTTGTCATACTGGTCGCCATTGCGCATAAAGGTATATTTGCGGCGAAGGTCGCCATTTTCATACGATTCCTGCAAGTCTAGCGTGGGACCTTTTCCTGCTCCCCATGAAGCACCAAGTGTGATCAATGCATTACGCGATTGTGAAACATTTCGTCCGTTACCATACCCATATCCATCGTTGGTACACTGGATGGCAAACAATGATTCTGAATTATTATTTCCCGCAGGATAAAACATCGTTGACAAATCGTTGTACAGGCTGTAACTACTTTCATTAATAACCTGTAGGGCATATTGCTTGGCCAATCCAAAATTACTGTCTGAGTCCGCATCATCCAGATGTGAAGCCATTGTTAGATGTAATTTAGCCAGCATTCCGATGGCTGTGTATTTTGAGCAGCGACCTTCCTGAAATGGGGTTGAAGGTAGGTTTTCGGAGGCAAATACCAAATCACGACGAATAAATTCGTATACACTGGATTGCTTATTCCGGATCACTTGATCACTTGAAATGTTATTGTCGGTAATGATTGGAACATCTTGCCAATATTCTGAGAGAAAATAGTAGGCAATACCTCGAATACAGCGGGCTTCTGCTAAGGCACGATTTATAATTTCTTCTGAAATTCCATTGGCACTTGCTGCCGCCGGCATACCATTAATGATATTATTACAATAGGAAACCACTCGAAAAAGTCCATTCCATCCTTCTTTCAGGAAAGAATTTCCGTTTTGAAAAGTCATATAGTAAAACTGACCTTCCTGATCGTATGTGTAATACAAGTCACCAGCCAATTCGTCACCAGCCATCCATATGAAATTCATGTTGAAATCTTGCCAAACAAGGGCACTGTAGAGAGAAGCTGTGTTTGCATTTACGCTGGATTCTGAAGTATAATAAGTTTCCAGTACCTGCTCGTCTTCAGGTACGATCGTTAGAAATTGATCGCAGGAAGTGATACCCAGTACAAGAAACAAAAGATAAATTGTCGTTAATATATTCTTCATTTTCATTTAGCTTTAAAGTTAGAAAGTGATATTAGCACCAAGCGTGAATACCCGGGGTGAAGGGTATCTTCCCATATCTACGTTAGACAAACCCGCTTTCTGGTTGTACGACCCAATTTCCGGATCAAGTCCCGAGTAGTTGGTAAACGTGTAAACATTTTGAGCGTTTAAGTACAGTTTGCATGTTGATATACCCGCTTTGTTTATCCAATCTCTAGGGAATGAATATGAAATTGAAATATTCTGAATACGTAGGTAAGAACCATCTTCAATCCAGCGGTCACTCATTCGGTTATTTCCGTTAAGGTCGTTTCCGCTCCATCGAGGCAGGGTTGCATCTGGATTGATTAAATAGGTATTGTCGATGTTTTCTACATTCGAATTGTCACCATCAAGGTAAGCTGGTTGTGCGCGATCAAGTACCGCTGCATCCTGATTGTCCCATTGCGACATCAGGCCTTCTGTTTTAACTCTAACATAGTTTAAAACATCTGCACCAACAGAGCCCGTCAGTCCAACTCCCAGCTCCCAGTTTTTG
>NZ_JBSQYS010000036.1:0-50071 GCF_055140945.1 Sunxiuqinia sp. | reverse complement strand
ATCCAAAACGGGTTTTCATCATTAATGGGAAATAGGTGAGGTAAGTGCCATAAAGAATGATGAAAAGAATTACGCTGAGCATCAAAATAACCCAAACATTCTTTTGGTTGATGGTTTTCCAAACCCTGGAAAAGTAGTCTTTTAGTTTGGTTTTGTTTTTGGGTTCCGGGTTATTGAGTCCTTTAATAATCCATATTCCCAATGGAATAGCGAGAATCGGCAGTATAAAAATGAATTGCCAGCCGAATACAGCGATTGCACCACCGACTGCAGGATAGGTGGCCGTTCCGATACTCAATACACTGGCATTGTACCCCATCACCTTGGTTCTGGTTTCGCCCGAAAATAAATCGCCAACTAACGTGATGTTTAGGCTTGAAAGTGAACTTGCTCCAATTCCCTGAATGAACCGTAAAACAAGAAGCCAGAAGAAACTAGGGGCAAACATGCAGCTTATGCCAGCAATTCCAAATAGGAACAGCGATGGGACAAGAATTAGTTTTCGTCCGTAGCGGTCGGCCAGCGTTCCGGTAACAGGCGTTAAAAAAATGCCGGGCAGGGTAAAGGCTACAATAAGCCCACCAACTTGTTGAGGATTAATTTTGAAGTGGGCAATAATATCAGGAAATGCCGGGGTGATACTAGCAACCCCCATCATCGCAATTAGTGTAACACTAAAAATGATGTAGATATTATTGTTTTTAAAAACTGCGTTGTCTTGCTGCATAAGACCTCCTCAGGTGTCCGGTAAAATTAACTTTTCTCTATCAAATTAAGTTAATTTAGCTTTACTAACGTCACGAACCTATTTGATATTTTCGGTTTCGCTTCTATCACAAATTGTTAAAGACTCGAAACATGACACTAAATTATTCGCACTGCTTAATTTATGCGGATCGAAGGTTTGTTAAATGATGTTTGAAGAAGCGTAGCTGATTTTTTGGGAAATGTGAAAGAAAAGAATAAGGTCTGAACTCAATTTCAGACCTTATTCTTTAAATGGCTTCGACTACTGAGTTTTCTTCACCAAACTCATTGGTTGCGAAACGGTCAGCTTCAGGTTCATTGATCCATTTTTCGCCATCAACCAGGTAGCGGAACTCATAAGATTTTCCTTTTTCAAGCTCCAGGAGGGTCGTGAAATCACCTGTTTTTAATTGTTTCATGCTGGCGGTTGTATCCCAGTTATTGAAATCACCTGCTAGTGCAACTGATTCAGCACCTTTAACTTCATCTTTTGACAACCGGAAGGTAACTTTACAAACCGGCTTCGATTTTAAAACTTGTTTCTTTAAACTCATACTTTATACTTTTTCTAACTAAACTAAACTAAGGATCTAACTCGTTTCAAAATTAACCGATGAATTGGTGAGATGCAACAAGTAATGCTCAGGTTCACAGTTTGTTAGTGATAATTTAACACAGGTATTTTTGGAGGGTGTATTTTTAGGTTTTTGATTGCTTGTAAACCCAATGAATACAGGCGTTCGTTTTAGTTGGTGTCGGAGAATAAATAATGATTTGAGATAAAATAAGAAGTAATTAATTGGCTTTTTTCGTGTTTTTAACCGATCCCGAATAAGTTTTTGATACCCATAAGCACCATATTTATGCCAATGGCACCAATAAAAAATCCATTCAGACGCAATAAAACCTCCATGTTTTTATCAAAGGCAGTTTTAAATTTCTTTGTTTCAATCGAGTCTCTAAATTTTTTAAGTGCAAAAATGACCAGAAAATTAATGAGGAAGATGATGGTTAGCGATCCGCCTCCAATCAGAAAAGAATGGTCGTGAGCCAATAAAATAGTTAAGGAGATTGTACCGGCGCCAACCATAAAAGGCAGAGCTATTTCTGAAGCTAAGTCGTCCAGGTTTTCTTTAATAATAATTAGTGCTTTCTGCCCCTTTACAATGTAAAAGTAAGCATACGAGAAAATGATTATTCCACCGAAAATACGGAAAGATTCAAAGTCAATTTTAAAAATCAGACGAAAAAATAGATCTCCGGAAAAGAAAAAAACCAGACAAACTAAAAATGAAATCAAACTTGCTTTAAAAATAACCATCATGAAATCGCGATGAGACAAATCTTTCCGAATAGGATCGAGATAAAGAAACAGGGCGAAAGGATTCAACATGACAAGAAACTCAACGATTGATGATAACATGATAGTGTATTATATTATTGATCTTGATTATTCTTTAGACTTGTGCGAATAACTAAACAATTTTTTAAAAGATCAAGTAATTAATTTAAAAACTTGGCGCGTGAGTTTAAGTTTCGAAAGTGCAGGAATTAATCTTATTAAACAAGTAAACTACAAACCACACGAAAACCAACGAGCGATAGCGGAATTTTTATATTTTTGTGGCTTAATTCAGAATACGTTAAAAATCACACAAATAATGGAAATTCCAAGCAAGTATAATCCTGTTGAAGTAGAAGATAAGTGGTATAAGTATTGGTTGGAGCAAAACTATTTTCACTCCGAACCTGACGACCGTGAGCCTTACACCATTGTCATTCCGCCTCCTAATGTCACCGGCGTGTTGCACATGGGGCACATGCTGAATAATACGATACAGGACATTTTAGTTCGCCGCGCACGCTTGCTGGGGAAAAATGCTTGTTGGGTGCCCGGAACCGACCATGCTTCGATTGCTACTGAGGCCAAAGTGGTTGCCAAACTGAAAAGTGAAGGCGTAGGTAAGAAGGATCTAACCCGTGATGAATTCTTGAAACATGCCTGGGATTGGACCGATAAGCACGGTGGAATTATTCTTGAGCAACTTAAAAAACTCGGTGCTTCCTGCGATTGGGAACGCACGAGCTTTACCATGGATGAAATTCGTTCGGAATCGGTTATCAAGGTGTTTGTTGATTTGTACAATAAAGGATTGGTTTACCGTGGTGTGCGGATGGTTAATTGGGATCCTGCGGCTAAAACTGCCGTGTCTGACGAAGAAGTGATTCATAAAGAAGAGCAATCGAAATTATATTACGTTCGCTACCAAATTGAAGGCGAAGATGACTACGTAACAATTGCAACCACTCGCCCGGAAACTATCTTAGGAGACACGGCTGTTTGTGTGAATCCGAATGACGACCGTTTTGAACACCTGAAAGGGAAGCGGGTTTTGGTGCCGCTGGTAGAACGTAGCGTTCCTGTAATTATGGACGAATACGTTGATATGGAGTTTGGAACCGGTTGTTTGAAAATAACACCGGCACACGATATTAATGACTACGAAATTGGCATGCGCCACAACCTGGAAACCATCGATACATTTAATGATGATGGTACGCTAAGCGAAAAAGCCCAAATACTCGTTGGGGTTGAGCGTTTTGAAGCACGCAAACAAATTGTTCCGATGCTGGAAAAATCGGGGAACATGCTTAAGATTGAGGACTATAAAAACAAGGTGGGCTATTCGGAACGTACCGATGTGGTTATCGAGCCCAAGCTTTCGGCTCAGTGGTTTTTATCCATGGAAAAATTGGCCAAGCCTGCATTGGATGCGGTGGAGTCTGATGAGGTAGAGTTTCACCCCAAGAAATTTAAAAACTTATACCGCCACTGGATGGGCAATTTGAAAGATTGGTGTATCAGTCGTCAGTTGTGGTGGGGACATCAAATACCGGTTTATTACCTGGAAGACGGCAGTTTTGTGGTGGCCGAAACCGCTGAAAAAGCACTGGTAGCTGCAAAAGAAAAAACAGGTAATCCAAATCTTACCATGGAAAACTTAACTCAGGACGAAGATGTACTTGACACGTGGGCATCATCGTGGTTGTGGCCGATCTCTGTATTCGACGGCGTAGCCAAACCTGAAAATAACGAAATCAACTATTATTACCCGACCAGCGATTTGGTAACCGGACACGATATTATTTTCTTTTGGGTGGCACGGATGATTATGGCCGGATATTCGGAGCGAGATCAGTACCCATTTAAAAACGTCTATTTTACGGGTATGGTGCGCGACAAACAAGGCCGAAAGATGTCGAAGTCATTGGGTAATTCTCCCGATCCGATTGAGTTGATTGAAAAATATGGAGCAGATGGCGTACGCGTTGGCATGTTGCTCTGTTCGCCAGCCGGAGGTGATCTGTTGTTTGACGAAAGTTTACCGGAGCAAGGCCGGAACTTTTCAGCTAAAATATGGAACTCCTTCCGACTGGTTCGTGGATGGGAAGTGTCAGATGAGCTGGAGCAACCGGAACACTCAAAGCTGGCTATCGAATGGTTTAATCAAAAACTGAGCGAGCAAATAGCTATCATGAACGATCACTTTGATAAGTTCCGAATTTCTGACGCACTGATGACTATTTACACCACCATTCGCGATGAATTTTCATCGTGGTTGTTGGAGGTGGTAAAACCGGCGTATCTGCAGCCAATCGATCGCAAAACTTACGAAGAGGTGCTCGATGCGCTCGATAAAGTGTTGCGGGTATTGCATCCGTTTATGCCGTTTATCTCTGAAGAGATCTGGCAGTTATTACGCGAACGTCAGGCTGGCGAAAGCATCATGGTTAGCCAGTGGCCCGAGGTTGGTGAGGTTGATCAGAACTTATTAACCGATTTTGAAGCGGTGAAAGAAGCCATTGCCGGAATTCGCAATGTGCGTAAAAATAACAATCTGCCGATGAAAGACACACTCGACTTGAAGATCCAAAAAGGAGATAAAGGGTATAACGGTCAGTTCGATTCGGTACTTATTAAGATGGGTAACCTTTCAGGGATTGAATTGGTGACCGAAGAGGTCAAAGGAGCGGCTTCGTTCAGGGTGTTCTCATCCAGTTTCTTTATTGATTTGGGCGACTTGATTGATGTGGAAGAGGAATTAACCAAACTACAAGAAGAATTAAAATACACTCAGGGTTTCTTAAAGTCGGTCGTGAAAAAACTAAGCAATGACCGGTTTGTAAACAATGCACCGGAAGCCGTTGTAGCAAAAGAAAAGGACAAACAAGCTGATGCTGAGGCCAAAATCAAAGTGCTGGAGGAGCAAATTTCAAATTTGAAGTAGCCTCCGGATTCTGTTTATTAATCATTAGTTGGCACAAACAAAGACTAAGCACGAGGTGTTTTGAAACTTGAAACTTGAAACTTTTCTCAAATCAGATTAAGGGTTTTTTTATGCTGAGCTGTTTTATTAGTGAGACAAGATTTTTTTTTTTTTCATAAATTTTACTTTTCTTTTGCAGAAGAGAAAAGCAAGAAAGGCTGGTTTGATCGACCGGCCTTTTGTATGTGCGGGTGTTTTTTATTTTCCATTCACATAACTATTTTTAGGGTCTAAATAAAAAAGTATGCCATCACTTAAAAATAATCCAAACCTGTTGGTTCAATACCTTCAAAAACCAGCTTCCGATTTTACAAAAGAAGATTTGATCCGGTACATTGAAGAGCGCGAAATTGAAATGCTGAATTTTCGCTATGTTGCCGAAGACGGGAAGCTGAAGACCATAAACTTCATGGTTACTACGCGCGAAGAGTTGGACATGGTTTTATCATCGGGTGAGCGGGTTGACGGAAGTAGTATTTTTTCGTTTCTGGAAGTAAACACTAGCGACCTTTATATTGTGCCTCGTTATAAAACGGCTTTTTTGAATCCCTTTTCAAAGATTCCATCTGTTGATGTCTTGTGTTCGTTTTACAATGCCCAGGGAGAGCCCTTGGAAAGCTCGCCGGAAAACATTCTGAAAAAAGCACAAAAGCAGTTTTTTAAAGAAACCAACATGAAGCTCAAGATGATGGGCGAGTTGGAGTTTTACATCTTTGGTGATGCCGAGAATGAAGTAGAAGGGACAGCGGATGGTTACCACTGTGCCGAGCCTTTTACGATGTATGAAGAACTGCGGACGGAGGCGATCAAACTGATTGCTCAATGTGGTGGCATGGTTCGCTTTGGACATGCCGAAAATGGCCGGTTCACACATCAAGGAAAACATTACGAGCAACACGAGATTGAATTTGCACCAGTGAATCCGGAAGATGCATCAGACCAGTTGGTAGTGGCCAAGTGGATTTTGCGCATGTTAGGGTTGAAATACAAGGTGAATGTGACTTTTATACCAAAAATATCGTTGAGCCAGCCCGGCAGCGGCATGCATGTACATTTTTTGGCCGAGCAGGCCGATAAGAATATGTTGGTGGAAAATGGTGAAATTACACCCACCAGTCTGAAAATGATTGCCGGTGTGTTGGACTTGGCACCAGCATTATCAGCATTTGCCAACACCACGCCGGTTTCATATCTGCGTTCCATGCCGGGGCAAAAAGCACCGTACCGTATTTGCTGGGGAAAGCAAAATCGCTCCACCTTAATTCGGGTTCCTTTGGGATGGAATTCAGCAACTGCATTTGGGGCTGACCTTAACCAGCAGGAGCAAGCTAATGTCGATTATACATTCCGGCAAACGATTGAATATCGTGGTTCTGATGGATCAGCAAATCCCTATTTATTTTCGGCGGCTTTGATTATCGGCTTTATGAAAGGTTTATCGGATCCCGAGGCCGTCAAAAAGACGGATGATTATTTTTGCTCCGAGAATTTGTTCTTAAAGGAAGACCAACAACCGGAAGGCGATCATCAATTTGGGCGGTTGCCGAATTCTTGTCACGAAGCGGCTGAGGTTCTTGAAAACTTCCGCCATTATTTTGAAGCCGATCAGATCTTCCCAAAATCGATTATTAATCATACCATTTTGAAATTGCGTTCGTTCGAGGATAAAGAATTGAGTGAGAATTTTAAAACCTATGGCGAAAATCAGGATTTGAAAGAATTGATCAAAGAGTACCTGCATTACATGTAATTAAATGAATACGATAACTACCCTATAAATAAGAATTTACAAATGACACTTATAAAATCAATTTCAGGAATCAGAGGGACAATTGGAGGAAAGCCCGGCGACGGCTTAAGTCCGCTCGATGTGGTAAAATATAGTTCTGCCTATGCCCGGTGGGCGAAAGACACGACCGGAAAATCGAAGCCCACAATTGTTGTTGGTCGCGATGCGCGAATCTCAGGAGCAATGTTTGAATCGCTTGTTTGCGCCTCTCTTAGTGGCATGGGCTGCAAGGTAGTTAATATTGGGCTGGCAACTACACCAACAACCGAGTTGGCAGTTGTAAAAGAAAAGGCTGATGGCGGTATTATTTTAACAGCCAGTCATAACCCGGCACAGTGGAATGCTCTGAAGTTGCTCAATGGCAATGGCGAATTCTTGTCGGCTGTTGAAGGAGCGAAAGTTTTAGATTTTGCTGAGACTGAAGATTTTGAGTTTGCCGATGTTTATGACCTTGGATCGATCAGTGAAAAGGATTACCTGCAAGCCCACGTTGATCATGTTTTGAAGCTGGAATTGGTGGATGTTGATGCCATTTCAAAAGCCAATTTTACGGTCGCTTTTGATGCCGTTAATTCGGTTGGAGGAATTGCAATTCCTGCGCTGTTGAAAGCTCTGGGAGTGCAAAACATCGTCCCCATCAATGAGCAACCAACCGGCCATTTTGCGCATGTGCCTGAACCTTTGCCTGAGAATCTGATTGACACCTGCAAACTGGTTCGGGAGCAAAATGTTGACGTATGCTTTGTGGTTGACCCTGATGTTGATCGCTTGTCGATTATCTCGGAAGATGGAAGCATGTTTAACGAAGAGTACACCTTGGTGGCAGTTGCCGACTATGTTCTGTCAAAAAAACCGGGCAATACAGTTTCCAACTTATCGTCAACACGGGCGTTACGCGATATTACTGAAAAATACGGCGGCACTTATACAGCATCGGCAGTTGGAGAAGTGAATGTGGTAACAGAGATGAAGGCAACCAATGCTCTTATTGGAGGCGAAGGGAATGGTGGTGTAATTTACCCGGCCTCACATTACGGGCGCGATGCCTTGGTTGGAATTGCCTTGTTTTTGACTCATCTGGCTAAGTCTGGTAAAACATGTACTGAACTGCGTAAAACCTATCCGAATTATTTCATTTCTAAAAATAAAATTGAATTGACCCCTGAAATTGATGTTGATGCGATTTTAGTAAAAATGAAAGAAAAATACCGGAACGAGCAGGTAAACGATATTGATGGGGTCAAGATTGATTTTGAACAAGAATGGGTTCACTTGCGTAAGTCAAACACCGAACCAATTATCCGCATTTATGCTGAATCAATCAATCAGCAGTCTTCGGTTGCATTGGCTGAACGAATCATTAATGAAATAAAAGACCTTATATAGAAATTAGGGTTTAACGGAACTAGATTTTTATAAAAGTACCATTTTATGGTGCTTTTATATTTTTTTAAGAAAATTTATGTTCGTTTTGCTTAATTGGCATAAATATTGTCTTAAATTGGAACCCAGATCATAAAATGAAATTGAGCAGTTATTGATTGAGGCGCTTACCGAAAAAAATAATTTCAAAATGGTCTTTTGCAAATGAGCAACGTTTTCCAACATGTTAATCAAACAAATTCAAATACTACTAACAGCAAAAAACCATGAAAAACAGAAAAATCATTCTGATTGCTCTTATTCCTGTTTTACTAATCATTCTATTTTTTATTTTTCAGAGTAGCGACAAGGTTGATAATGACATTATTGTTCCTGTAGAACGCGGCTCATTTGAAGTAAAAATTTACTCATCAGGAGAATTAGAATCTGAAAACTCTGAGAATATTACTATTCCGGAAAAAATGAAAGATCGTAGCCTGCGGATTTATGAATTGACAATTACCGACCTTGTAGAAGAAGGAACTTATGTCGATTCAGGTGATTACGTCGGTACGCTCGACCACAAGGCGGTTGAGGAAAAGATTAAAGAAGCCCAAGACGAATTAGATAAAGCGCTAACGGAACTTCAGGATGCTAAGATTGATTCGAACCTAAATCTAAGTAATCAGCGAGATGCTATTATTAATGCCGAACTTGATTTAGAAGAAAAGCGCATTGTTGTGGATGAGTCAATCTACGAGGCTCCATCTGTTCAGAAAAAGGCCAAAATGGATCACGATAAAGCATCGCGCAAGTACGCGCAAGAAAAAAATGCCTATAAGTTAAAGCGAGAACAAGAAGAAAATAAGGTAACCCGAAGGTTTATTAATTACCGCCAAATTAACGATCGGTTGAAGGAGCTGGATGTTTTGTATAATTCGTTAGATATTTATTCACCCAAAAAAGGCTTACTTACTTATTTTAAGCAAGGATTTGGAGGAGTTACTAAAGTGGGATCGCGTGTTACGATGTGGAATCCAATTATTGCTACAATTCCAGACATGACCAACTTGATTTCACGAACCTACATCAACGAGATTGACATTTCGGAAGTAAAAGTAGGATTGCCGGTAAAGGTTGGTGTTGATGCTTTCCCTGAAAAGGAACTTGCCGGCGAAGTAATATCGATGGCGAATATTGGTCAGAACATGCTAAACAGTGACGCCAAGGTATTTGAAGTAAAAATTAAAATTTTTGATGAAGATCCGGATTTGCGGCCAGCCATGACGACCAGCAATGTTATTCAGGCTAAAACCATAGAAGACACTTTATTTATACCGCAGGAATCGGTTCATTCAAATGACAGCCTTCAGTATGTATTTAAAGAAAGAAGAGGCGATCCGGTTAAGCAGATTGTTTCGCTGGGCGATGCCAATGCTAACTACATTTTGATTCGAGATGGATTGAATGAAGATGACCGTGTCTATCTTTCAACTCCCGAAAACGCAGAGCAGTTGGACTATGACGGACTTGAAGTTTATGCTAAAATATTGAAAGAAAAGAAAGCACAAAAAGCTGCCGAAGATCAAGCAAAAGCTGAATTTGAAAAGAATTCGAAAGATCCTCAACGACCAACTGGTACGACTCCGGAAATGATGAAGAATATGAAAGTAAACTAAATCGATTAGAATTATGTGGATAGAACGTTACTTTCATGATATTATCATCGGAATTGAAGCAATTTTCGATAATCGTTTAAAGTCAATGCTAACTGCCCTGGGAATTATTTTTGGTGTGGCAGCGGTCATTAGTATGATGGCCATTGGTAAGGGAGCAGAACAAGAGATTTTGGAACAAATAAAGATGGTTGGTGTAAATAATATTGTTGTTACTCCAACTTCAGTTAGTGTTGAGGGCAGTGGATCAAAATCGGGCGATGAATCCGGGGCACGTCGGTCGAAGTTCAGTAAAGGGTTGAGTTTGCTTGATGCGCAGGCAATTTCAGAAGTGATTCCTTCTGTAGACAAAATAAGCCCGGTTATATCGTTTAATTACTCAGCTATTCTCAATGGGAAGAGCAACCCGGTTGTATTGGAAGGAGTGGATGAAAGTTATTTCGAGCTGTTTAGTATCAGTTTGCAGGAGGGCGAAATTTTCAGTCAAACACAAAGCGAAATGGGACAGCCGGTTTGTATTATCGGAGATAATATTAAAAGCGTCTTTTTTAAACAAGAGAACCCTGTTGGAAAGAGTATTAAGTGTGGGAAGATTTGGTTGAAAGTTATTGGGGTGGTCGAAAAAAGGGATTTTACAACTTCAGCTTCCGATGAAATGGGGATCAGTAGCTCTGACAATAAAATTTTTGTGCCCGTTCAAACCGTGTTATTGCGATTTAAAAACCGATCGCTTATTCGTGCCGATGAGGTTGAGAAAGCCAATTCGAAGCAAGGCGGTGGTGGCATGGTGATAGTAGGAATGGGATCGGGAAGCGATGGAGATGTGAGTGATGATAATGATGGAAATTTGAACCAGTTAAGCAAAATTATCCTTCAGGTGAAAGAGACTGAACAATTAAGTGGAACTGCCAATATTGTTAAACGAATGCTGTATCGGCGCCACTCCGAAATGTATGATTTTGAGGTGACTATCCCTGAGTTATTGCTGAAGCAACAACAACGCACAAAAAATATTTTTAATGTTGTGCTTGGAGCAATTGCAGGCATTTCGCTGATTGTTGGTGGAATTGGAATTATGAATATTATGCTGGCTTCGGTAATGGAACGAATACGCGAGATTGGCACCCGGCAGGCTATTGGTGCTTCTCAAAAAGACATCATTGTTCAATTTCTATCCGAATCTACTTTAATCAGCGTTTTTGGAGGAATTATAGGAATCATTCTAGGTGTTATCCTCTCCCAAATGATCACGGCTATTTTCGATATCAAAACCGTTGTTTCGCTTTTCAGCATTGTTATTGCCTTCGGGGTGTCTGCCGCTGTTGGTATCATATTTGGTTATCTTCCTGCGAAACAGGCAGCTGAGAAAGACCCGGTAGAATCACTCCGTTATTAACCCGAAAACCAGAATCATGAAATCAAAATATTTACTTTCAATATTATTTACTGTTCTAATTGGTCTGTCAACAAAAGGACAAGACAAGCAGTTGAAATTGTCGCTTGAAGATGTTATTGAACTGGCTTCTTCTCAATCGCTGGATGCTTTTCGTAATGAAAACATGTTTCGCGCCAGTTATTGGGAATTTCGATATTTTAAAGCCGACAGGTTGCCAAGTCTAAGTTTAGATGCAACTCCTCTTGATTTTAATCGGTACCGAAACCGAGAATATAATTTTCAGACCAACGAAGAGGAATATGTACAACGCGAATATTTGAATGCTGATTTTGGTTTGTCGTTGAATCAGAATGTAGCTTTAACCGGTGGACGATTGTTTTTGCGCTCAGAATTGGGGATGGTAAAAAACCTGAATGGCGATAAGAATAATTCGTACCAGTCAACGCCAATTAGTATTGGCTATCAGCAGGAATTGAACGGTTATAACCGCCTGCGTTGGGAAGCGAAAATTGAGCCGTTGAAGTATGAGAAAGCTAAAAAAGTGTTTATCGAGTCGAGGGAAAATCTTTCGATAAAAGCCACTCGACGCTTTTTTAACTTAGTATCAGCGGAAATTAATTTGTCGATTGCAGAAAATAATAAGGCGAGTGCCGATACACTTTATAAAATTGGTCAGGGGCGCTTTCAAGTGGGGACTGTTACCCAGGACGAGTTGCTGAATTTGCAATTGAGTCAGCTAAGAGCTGAGCAGGCTCTGAATACGACAAAGTTGGGTTTGTTGCGTGCACAGGCTGAGCTCAATTCGTTTTTAGGATTGGATAAAAACACGAAGGTTTCTTGCATTGTACCTAGCGAAATACCAAAACTGGAAGTAAAGGCAGGCGAAGCGATTGCACAAGCCTTGGATAATAACCCGGAGATTTTAAATCAACAACAGCAGCTGCTTCAAGAAGATCGACAGGTGGCCGAAGCAAAATCAGAAATCGGTTTAAATACTAGTATCTATGCACTGTATGGATTGGACCAGTCAGCAAAAGAGCTTGAGAATGTATATGATAATCCTGATCGTAGTCAGCGTTTTAGGTTAGGGGTAAATATTCCCATTGTTGATTGGGGGAGACGAAAAGGGCGGTATCAAATGGCTGAATATAGCCGGGAAGTAGTAAAAGCAACTGTAAGGCAGGCTCGCATTGATTTTGAGCAGGATATTGTACAAACCGTCATGGAGTTCAATTTGCAGGGAGATCAGGTTCGCAATGCAGCTTTGGCCGATACGGTAGCACAAAAAGGATTTGAGGTGACTTTTCAGCGGTTTCTGATCGGGAAAGTAGATGTCATTAATCTAAATCAGGCTCGCAATGACTTGGAGCAAGCCCGGAAGGACTATGTTTTAGCGCTCAATGCGTATTGGAATTATTATTATTCCATTCGGAGGTTAACGCTTTATGATTTTGCGAACGATGAACCGTTGACCGAAGAATATGACGAGATTCTAAAAAATTAGAAGGCATGAAAAAGAATAAAAAAATAATAGTTTGGGGAGTTGTTGCCGTCCTGTTACTCGCCATCGTCGTGTTTTGGGTGTTTGATGGAGATCTGGTTACACAAGGGAAAACGTTTGTCGTTAAGCGCGGGAACTTGGATGCTGTAATTGAAACTGTTGGCGAGGTGAAAGGAGAGAAAGCTACTGAAATCAATATTCCACTGGTCATTCGAGATCGTGAGCTTCGGATTTGGCAGATAAAAATTGTGGATATGGTTGAGGAAGGAAAGATTGTTAAAAAAGGTGATTACATTGCTCAACTCGATCAAACTGACCTCTCGAATCGGATGCGGGATAAGATACAGGACAAAGAAAGAGCAGATGCCGATCTTAAAAATATTCGGATTGATAGCACGGTTACCTTAACGCAAAAGCGTCAGGAGATAACAAATGCTTTGCTCGATCTGGAATATAATAAAATTGATCTGGAGCAGTCGAAATATGAATCAGGAGCCTATCAACGTAAAACCCAGATGGCTTATCAAAAAGCGGAAATTGCTTTAGCGAAAAAGAGGAGAGATTACCTTTTAGAACAAAACCGACTGAAAATGCGGGTTCTTCGGTTGGAACGAAGAGTAAAGGAACTGGATGATTTTATTGCCCGTTATCAAGAAGCATTACGTTCAACCAGAATTACAACGCCACAAGATGGAATTGTGATGCTGGGTACCAATTGGGATGGCTCCAAGTACTCAAAAGATGATGAAATAAGCACTTGGCGTCCTCTGATTGCAAGGTTGCCGGATATGTCGTCAGCTATCTCAGAAACCTATGTAAAGGAGATTGACATTTCTAAAATTCAGAAAGGGGATAGTGTTTCAATAACAATTGATGCGCTTTCCGAAAAATCATATTACGGAGAAGTTATCTACATTGCTTCAATTGGGGAGGATCATCAAGGGGTTGATATGAAGGTGTTTAAAGTGATCGTCCGGTTTAAAAATAACGATGACGATTTAAAGCCTGGAATGACCTGTATGAATCATATTGTGTTTGATCATTATGAAAATCAGACAATAATTCCAAGCAAGGCTGTGTTCCCAGACAGTGTGCAGTCGGTTGTTTACCTGAAGCAGGGCGGTACGGTAATCCGACAACCCGTAGAAGTGGGAGCCGAAAATGATGGGATGGTTGCCATTCTGAATGGTTTGAACGAAGGGGATCGAATTTTGCTGTCGGCTCCGGAAGAAATCTAAGATAACGGGTGGAATAATCAATGTGACACCGGATTTTTATCATTGTATTCTTACGCTTTTGAGCTTTCAGTTTGGCCATTACTCAGTACCAACTGATATCTGCAGAAATGCTTCATTGAATGGTTATTAAATTGTTAATGCGCAGCCGTTTTTCTAGGGATTTTAGAAATACCTTTTATCTTTGTCTGCCGTTTAATAAATTATCAAAAATTAAAAAACTACTATTATGAAAGTTACCGTTGTAGGTGCAGGTGCAGTAGGTGCCAGTTGTGCTGAATATATCGCAATTAAAGATTTCGCTGATGAGATTGTCTTGGTTGACATCAAAGAAGGTTTTGCCGAAGGTAAAGCAATGGACTTGATGCAAACCGCGTCATTAAATGGATTTGATTCAGCTATCACAGGAACAACAGGCGATTACTCAAAAACAGCAGGTAGCGATGTCGCTGTTATTACCAGTGGTATTCCTCGTAAACCAGGAATGACAAGAGAAGAATTGATTGGTATTAATGCAGGAATTGTTAAAACAGTTGCTGAGAATTTAATCAAACATTCTCCAGATGTTATTCTGATTGTTGTTAGTAACCCAATGGATACGATGGCGTACTTGGCGCATAAAGCAACAGGGCTGCCTAAAAACCGCATTATCGGGATGGGTGGAGCATTGGATAGTGCTCGTTTCAAATACCGATTGGCTGAAGCGTTGGCTTGTCCTCAATCTGATGTTGAAGGCATGGTAATTGGTGGTCACTCTGACACAGGAATGGTTCCATTAATCGAGAAAGCGGTACGCAACAGTGTTCCTGTTTCTGAATTCCTTTCTGAAGAGCAAATGAGCGAAGTTGTTGAAGCGACTAAAGTTGGAGGTGCTACATTGACTAAATTATTAGGAACGAGTGCATGGTATGCGCCAGGTGCTGCAGTTTCAGAATTGGTTAAAGCAATTGCGCTTGACTCGAAGAAATTGTTCCCATGTTCAGCTTTATTGGAAGGTGAATTTGGATTAAACGACATTTCGTTAGGAGTACCTTGTATTTTAGGTAAAAACGGAATTGAAAAAATCGTTGAGATTTCACTTACTGATGCTGAAAAGGAAAAACTGGCTTCCAGTGCCGAAGGAGTTAGCAAAGTAAATGCTTTGCTCGAAGCTTAGAAAATCGAATTTAATTACACTATATTTAATGCCTCTGCACTTTGTAGAGGCATTTTTTTTAATTTATGGCAAAAATATCCATTGAGTTAGTTGAGTTAGAGTATCATAATTATCACCTGTTGGTGCAAGGGAAATTTGAAGATGGAGAAAAGGCTTACTGGATCATTGATACAGGGGCCTCGAAAACAGTGTTTGATAAAAGTCTGTCACAATACTGTACTCAGGTTGAACCTGCCAATAATGAGGAATACCAGAGTGCCGGAATTAGCGAAGGCATGGTTGAAACATCGGTAGGCGAATTACGCTACATGGCTTTTGGTAAACTGAAAGTAAAAGATCAGAAAGTGGCTTTGATTAATTTGGATCATGTCAATGAAATCTATCAAAAATACCGCGATGTCCGCATTTGTGGATTGCTGGGGAGTGATCTTTTGAAAAAGTTTCAGTGTGTGATCGACTATAAATATGAGACAATCTCATTTTCAAGGCCCCGAAAATAGCCACAATTGTTTTAAAACACCTTCTCGGGTATCTACAGGTTGACTTGCATTGTCCTGTTCGTGAGTGCGATATGATGATGGGATTCAGTTGCGTTCCAGTTGAAATTTGTACCGGATTATTCACAATCGTTTCATAAAAATGAATATATTTGCGACCTGTTGAAGAAAATTGTGAAAGCTAAATTTGATATATCACGAAAATTTATGGTTCGCCTGTTGCTCTTTATTGTAGTAATTGGTGGTGCATATATTTTTGATCGTTGTCATGATCAGCTCCCTGAACAGCATGCCGGTCAACAGCAAGATGCGTCTGAGCATCATGTGAACATGTCTCAGATGTTCGTTTACAACTCGGTCAGTAGCTATAAAATTCGTTCGGGAAGTAATCGCTTAGTTTCAAAAATATTATTCACCATCGGTAACGATAAGTTTTTGGCTGCTTTTCACAATCACAAGACTTTTCATGTTTTAAAGGCCGAATCGTTGAAAGAACGCTCGCCGCAAAACCTGATGGTTCATTTTCGGAAATTCATGATTTGTCATCATTCCAATTCCGACGATAACCCTTACATAGCCTAATTTCCGTTAGTCGAGTCTCTTTCGATTAACTATCCTAATTTCAGTTGGCCGTTTTCCGGCTCCGTTTCCGAATTTATTTTAAAGATTAAATAGACACTTACAATCTAAATTTTAGACAAATGCAAAACAAAGGATTAATCAGAACTTTTGCCATTTTATTGGCTTTGGTTTGTGTTTACCAGCTCAGTTTCACTTTTAAAGCTTGGCAGGTAGAACGTAATGCTGAGGAGTTCGCACAGGGCGACCCTGTAAAAGAACGTAATTACCTGGATTCAATTTCAGGTGAAGAGGTTTACAACCTATTAGGGTTGAAAAGTTATACCTATAAGGATGTAAAAGCGCTGGAGATGAACCTGGGGCTTGACCTTAAAGGTGGTATGAACGTAACGCTTGAAGTTTCTGTTGTTGACTTAATCAAGTCTCTCTCGAACTACAGCACTGATACGACATTTAATGCAGCCATCAAACGTGCACAGGAATTGCAACGCGATAGCCAGGAAGATTTCGTGACACTTTTTGGTCGCGCTTTCGAGGAAACGGACCCAAATGCTCGTTTAGCGGCTATCTTCAACACGCTTGAGTTGAAAGATAAAGTGAAGTACAATTCAACCAATGCCGAAGTATTGGATGTAATTCGTCAGGAAACGAATGCTGCAATTGAAAATTCATTCAATATTATTCGTACGCGTATCGACCGCTTTGGTGTTGCACAGCCTAATGTGCAGAAATTACAAACAGCAGGCCGTATTTTGGTAGAACTTCCAGGTGTAGATAACCCGGAGCGTGTGCGTAAGTTGTTACAAGGAACTGCAAAGCTTGAGTTTTGGGAAACCTGGGAGAATAGCGAGGTTTTTCCATACCTACAGCAAGTGAATGTACAACTGAAAGATGTATTGGATCTGGAATCTTCAAAAACTGAAGGAGATTCAACGGAAGTAGCAGATGATTCTGCTACAGCAACTGCTGAGGGAGACGATGACTCGTTGTTGGGAGAACTTGAAACTGAAGAAGCTGATAGTACAGCCGCTATGGATAATATGGCTGATTTCAGAAAAAATTACCCACTATTTGCGGTGCTTAATCCTAGCACAACTACTGATGGGCAATTGTTCCCCGGACCAGTTGTTGGTACTGCTCATGCCAAGGATACTTCTAAAGTAAATACATACCTGAACATGCCTCAGGTAAAATCAATTCTGCCACGTAGCGTTCAATTTAAATGGACTTCAAAAGCTATAGATGAGGGTGGAAACTATTTCCGGTTGATTGCCATTAAAGTAACCAGCCGCGATGGACAAGCTCCATTGGATGGTGATGTTATTGTTGATGCTCGTCAAGATTACGAACAGTTTGGTAGCCGTCCCGAGGTTTCTATGACAATGAACTCTGAAGGCGCTAAAGCCTGGGCTCGTTTGACAAAAGAGAATATTGGAAAATCAATCGCGATTGTACTCGACGGTTATGTCCGTTCATTTCCTACCGTAAATGGCGAAATTACCGGAGGACGTTCTAGTATTTCGGGATTGGAAACCGTTGAGGAGGCAAAGGATTTAGCGAACATCCTTAAGTCAGGGAAAATGCCTGCTCCAGCTCGAATTCTGCAAGAAGAGATTGTCGGGCCTTCGTTAGGTCAGGAAGCCATTAGCAGCGGTATGTGGTCGTTTGTAATCGCTTTCATCTTGGTATTGGCTTATATGTTGTTCTTTTACAGCAAGAATGCCGGTTTAACAGCCAACATAGCGTTGTTAGCCAACTTGTTCTTTGTTATCGGAGTGCTTGCTTCAATTGGTGCGGTATTAACACTGCCGGGTATTGCTGGTATTGTGCTAACAATTGGTATGTCGGTTGATGCGAACGTGCTGATTTATGAGCGGATACAGGAAGAACGTAAAGCCGGAAAAGGATTGAAACTAGCCATCACCGATGGTTACAGGAATGCTTATTCAGCAATTATCGATGGTCAGGTGACGACCTTATTAACTGGTATCGTTCTTTATATGTTCGGTTCTGGTCCTATTAAAGGTTTCGCAACTACCTTGATTATTGGTATTTTCACTTCCTTGTTCTCAGCTATTTTCCTAACTCGTTTGATTTTCGAACGTCAATTGGGTAGAGATGCGAAGATTACATTTTCATCAAAAATGACTGACAACTGGTTGAGAAACACTCATATAAAATTCCTGGAGAAACGTAAAATCGCGTATGTAATTTCAGGGGCTTTAATTGTTCTCTCAATTATGTCTTTTGCGGTTCGTGGATTTAACTACGGAATCGACTTCAAAGGAGGACGTACTTACGTGGTTCGGTTTGATGACGATGTGAAAGTTGAAAAAGTAGGTGAAGCATTGGCTGCCGTTTATGGCGAAGCTCCTGAAGTAAAGACTTTTGGAGGAAGCAACCAGGTGAAAATCACCACAGAGTATAAAATTGATGAGTTGACTGAAGATGTTGACAATGAAGTTGAACAATTGATGGTTAAAGGATTGGCTGATGCCGGTTATATTGCAGGCGAAGATATGGATACCTTTATTAAAGATCATCGGATGAGTTCACAAAAAGTTGGGCCAACCATCTCCGATGATATCAAAAAGGATGCATTGATTGCGGTCGTGTTTTCACTCATCATTATTTTCCTTTATGTTTTAATCCGTTTCCGAAACTGGCAGTATGGACTAGGGGCGGTCGCAGCCTTGGCGCACGACTCCATAATTGTGTTAGGGATTTTCTCCTTGTTTTACGGACTCCTGCCATTCTCATTAGAAATTGACCAGGCATTTATTGCGGCGATTTTGACCGTGTTAGGATACTCAATTAACGATACCGTGGTTGTATTCGACCGTATTCGTGAGTACCTGGGATTACACCCGAAACGCGATCGTGATGAAAATGTGGATAGCGCGTTGAATTCAACCTTACGTCGTACATTCAGTACATCGTTGAGTACATTCGTCGTATTATTGGCTATCTTCCTGTTTGGAGGAACTTCAATTCAAGGATTTACATTTGCCTTGCTGGTAGGTGTGGTTGTTGGTACTTACTCTTCCTTGTTTATCGCGACACCCGTTGCGTTCGATACTCAAAAGAGAGTTGCCAAAGTAGTTGCTAAAAAGAAATAGTATAAAACAAAATACTTGCTGGAAGCCCCGACCAATCAGGTCGGGGCTTCTTTTTTTTTATTGAACAATTATTTGATTACAGATGTACTAAACTTGTTTGTATATTTGTTGAAAATTTTTTTAAAATGAACCTGAACATACTATTCATAAGTGGAGGCGAAATTGTGTTGGTAATGCTTTTAGCATTGCTGTTTTTCGGGTCAAAGGCTATTCCTGATATTGCAAGAACCATGGGTAAGGGGATGCGCGAATTTAAAAAGGCGACCAACGAGATAAAACGTGAGTTTGAAGATAATACGGGCGATTTTAAGCGAGATATTAATGAAATAAAGTCGACTGTAAGAAATGAAACCCGAAAAATAAGTCAAGATATCGATCAGGTCTCATCAAAAGTGAAATCAGAAACCAACAAGCTAACCAAAGAAGTGGAACAGGTTTCAAACGAGGTCGAGGAAAAAACATCCGAAATTTCGCAGGAAGTGAGCGAGCTTTCACCGGAGCCAAAATCAAAGACCAATAAACCTTCAGCGGATAAATCAACTGATTCTAAGGAATAACCCTCTAAATAAAGGCTATGCCAATTATATTGTACAGTTTGGCAATGTTGCTGTGTTTTATTTTGCTGGCACGCATTGTCGACAAGTTTTTTGTTGCTTCACTAGATCGTATTTCCAATGATCTGAAATTATCATCAGATGCAGCTGGTGCGACATTAATGGCAGTGGGGTCAAGCGCCCCCGAGCTTTTTGTGGCGTTGTTCTCGGTATTAAAACCCGGCGATCATGAAGCTATCGGAATAGGTAGTATCGTTGGAAGTGCATTATTTAATTTGTTGGCCATTGGAGGAATGGTTGCTTTGGTGAAAAAAACAAAACTGACCTGGCAGCCAGTGTTACGCGATGTCTTGTTTTATTTTGTCGCAGTAGGCTTATTGCTATGGGGCGTTTTTGATGGCGATTTCAGTATGTGGAATGCCGTCGCTTTTCTGGGGCTTTATGTTGTTTATGTGTGGGCGGTGGTAAAATGGCGAAAAATATTCCCTTATGAGGATATGAAATTCACTCCGGCAGAAAAGCCTGCCGATTGCAATGAAGATGGGAAGGCGAACTTTGTAGACAAAATGTTATGTGTGCTTTTCCCCAAAGCGGAAAGGTACTACCTTGTTTTTTTTGTATCCATTCTGTTAATTGCAGGATTGAGCTGGGTGCTGGTTGAAACTGCGATACAAATCTCTGTCATCTTAAATATACCTGAGGCTATTATTGCATTGACGGTATTGGCTATTGGGACTTCGGTGCCCGATATGATTTCATCCTTAATTGTAGCGAAACAGGGGCGTGGCGATATGGCTATTAGCAATGCCATCGGCTCCAATATCTTCGATATTCTGGTTGGACTTGGGTTGCCCTTCATGATTGCGATGCTGATTTATGGAGGAACAATTGAGGCCAAAGGCCAGAACTTGTTGGCTTCATCTGTCATTTTATTTGCTTCGCTCGTGGCGTTTGCGGTATTGCTTATTGTCAACCGTTGGAAAATTAATTGGGTAACCGGCGCCATTCTACTTGGATTATATATCTTTTATGTCGCTCGCGAAATCGTCTTACTTTAATTATATTTAGGCTCATTAAGGTCACGGACCTATTTGATATTTTCGGTTTCGCTTCTATCACAAATTGTTAAAGATTCGAAACATGACACTAAATTATTCGCACTACTTAAAAAATTAAGAAGCTTGATTAAAGTTCAAAATATTACAAAATCGTTCGGAAAACTTCAGGTACTGAAAGGTATTGATCTGCATATCCCTCAAGGGAAATTATATAGCATTGTTGGTCCTAGCGGTGCCGGAAAGACTACTTTGCTTCAGATTATGGGAACGCTGAGTAAACCTGATTCGGGGCACTTGGAAATTCACGATCAATCCGTTTTTAAGTTGGGAGAAAGGCGATTAGCCGCTTTCCGCAACCGGGAGATTGGTTTTGTGTTTCAGTTCCATTATTTGTTGCCCGAATTTACTGCGCTGGAAAATGTTTGTATACCGGCATTTATTGGCAAGAAATCGAAAAAGGAAGCTGAAAAGAAAGCTTCAGATTTACTTCAGTTTTTAGGTCTCGATGAACGAATGACCCATAAACCGGCCGAATTATCGGGTGGCGAACGTCAGCGAGTTGCTGTTGCGCGAGCATTAATTAATGATCCGGCTGTTATTTTTGCCGACGAACCGTCAGGCAACCTCGACACGAAAAACCGCGAAGACTTGCATGATCTGTTTTTTAAATTGCGTGATGAGTTTAATCAAACTCTGGTGATTGTAACGCACGATGAAAATTTTGCCCGCCAGTCTGATCAAATAGTTAGAATGCGCGATGGGTGGATCGAAAGCTAAAAACATGCATTTTCAGGATCTAAAAGAATTACTAGACCAAAAAGCAGCTCAATACAACCAACCCGCTTTTATTGAAACCGACCCGATTCAAATTCCCCGACAGTTTGCACATAAAGAGAATATTGAGATAGCTGGCTTTTTAGCAGCCACTATTGCTTGGGGGCAGCGACCAACCATTATTAAAAATGCCTTTCGGCTGATGAAAATGATGGATGACAAACCGCTCGATTTTTTACTGAGTACAGATGAGACGGAGTGGGGACATTTCATTGATTTTAAGCATCGCACATTTAATGGTGTCGATTGTCTGTTTTTTCTTCGGTCATTGAAAAATATCTATCAGCATCATGGAGGGTTGGAGGCTGTCTTTACACAAGGTTATCAGCTCGATCATTCCGTTGTTTCAGCTCTGCGGTATTTTCGACAAATCTTTTTTGAAGTGGAGCATGAAAACCGATCGCAGAAGCATGTTTCGAATATCGACAAAGGTGCTTCGGCAAAACGCCTGAACATGTATTTGCGATGGATGGTCAGAAAGGATGATCGCGGTGTGGATTTTGGTTTGTGGGCCGACATACCGATGAGTGATCTGCTTCTGCCACTTGATGTTCATACCGGTCGGCAGGCCCGCCAGCTCGGCTTACTATACCGAAAGCAGGACGATTGGAAAGCTGTCCTCGAACTCACCGAAAAATTACGCTGCTTGGATGCTGATGATCCTGTAAAATACGACTTTGCCTTGTTTGGAATGGGGGCATTTGAATAAGTTTGTTATTCTGTATCTTATGCGTGGATCGTGTTCCGGGAGGTGTACAGGTGTTAGTAGATTGTTATTTCTATTGTTTGTATTGAACTTTTTGCCGTTTTGATTGATATCTAGTTATAGAAATAAAAACAAGAGCGGAAAGAATTCATGCAAGATGTGTAGTATTAACACAAACGTTTAAATTTGCAACACTGCGGAAGGGATAGTCGCTATTGATCGCGCACAAAATATACGACAATGATTGAAAAAATGTTAGTCACGCCATTTCAGAAGTTTGTTAAAATTGAAAGTTTTAGTGGGATTCTTCTTTTTGGGGCAACCATATTTGCCTTAATTTGGGCTAATTCACCGTTGGATTATTTGTATCAGAACCTTTGGGATTACAAACTCGGATTTCAAACTGAGCACATCTCGTTGAATAAGCCACTAATACTTTGGGTGAACGATGGCTTGATGACAATTTTCTTCTTTCTCATTGGGTTGGAAATCAAGCGCGAACTAGTTATCGGCGAACTAAATTCGATGAAAAAAGCAGCCTTTCCTTTTTTTGCTGCAATTGGAGGAATGCTTATTCCGGTTGGACTCTTTGTTCTTTTAAATAATAATCCGGAAACGCTGGCTGGATGGGGTATTCCGATGGCTACGGATATTGCATTTTCGTTGGCGATTCTAAACGTACTCGGAAAACGTGTTCCCCTTAGTCTGAAGGTTTTTTTAACCGCATTTGCGATTGTTGATGACTTAGGAGCAGTTTTGGTTATTGCACTTTTTTATAGTGGCGGAATTAAGTGGATGTTGTTGGCGTATGCGATGGGTATATTAGCTTTTTTGTTTACACTCTCTTATTGGCGAATTTACTCGAAGTACATATTTGCAATTGCCGGGCTGGTTGTTTGGTTTTTATTTTTGAAAGCTGGGATTCATCCAACAATCGCCGGAGTATTGATGGCGCTCACGATTCCTATCCGTCAACGGATTGGGGTCAGCACTTATACTCGAAAAGTAAGTGGTATTTTGGAAGACATTAAGCTTTCTCCCGGCAAAAAGGAACCTATCCTTTCTCATCGACAAATTGAACAACTTGATGATTTGGAAGACTGGACTGGTTTGGTGCAATCACCTTTGCAACATTTAGAACACCGCTTGCACAATTGGGTGGCTTATTTGGTGATGCCTGTTTTTGCACTGGCTAATGCCGGTATTGCTTTAGGTTCCGATATGAGTTTAGATTTATCATTAGTTCTGAATATCTCAATTGGTTTGGTTGTCGGTAAGGGGATCGGGGTGAGTTTGTTTTCACTGGGAGCTGTTAAATTAAAAATTGCAGCATTTCCCACGGGTGTGAATTATAAAAATATTATTGGCGTAGCCCTGCTGGCCGGAGTGGGTTTTACCATGTCAATTTTCATCTCGAATTTGGCGTTTGTAGGTTCAGATTATTCTGATTCAGCTAAAGTTGGAATTTTGGGTGGCTCGTTGATCGCGGGAATTCTGGGCTATACTGTTTTGTACTTTGTAAGTAAAAAAGCAAACAAGTAAAAAAAAAGCAAAACGAGGGAAATTTATACTTCCCTCGTTTTATAATAAAGCTTGATAAAAAAGTAAAGCGGTTTAATTTATCTCTAAGGCAGGTGAAAATAGCTTGGCGATATTCTCCCACCTAATCAGTTTAAAATTTTGTGGTTTTTTGGTCTCCCCATCATAGTTGTATCCATCTTGAACCACAACCAATCCATGTTGAAATTGATCGTTAATTGGCTGACTGTAAATTTCGATTCCGTCGGTTTCTTCAGCTCCATCAACAGCGCCATCGGTAATTCGGAAGCTGCCTAGATACTCGTGTGGTGCTTGTCGGTTATAAACAGCATACGAATAGTTTCCCTGGCTCGAAGCCAGCAAATAACCTTTGCCATCAGGCAAGTAATAAATGGCTAGCCCCTCTATGTCGTAACTGATATTTTCGTTGTCTGTTTCAGTGCTTTTTGCGAGTTGCACAATTTGGGTTTCTTCATTGGGCTCAGCATTAATCTTCCAAATTCCGTTTTCTTCTTCTCCAATAAAAAAATGTTGGTTTTCATCATCGGCAACCATACCTTCTACTTGTGTGTTAAGTTGAAATTGACGAACCAACTTGGCATCAATCAGACCATTGTTTTCGAGTAATTCCCATTGTTCAACTTCGCCACTTTTGCTATTTACAAAGGCATAAAATTTCCCCGACACGGGACTTCTGTACATGCAAAAGCCGTATACTTCGTCAGTCATTGTTGAGACTATTGTGCGGGTGCTCACATCGTTTAAAGAACCATCGTTATTGATCTTGTAAATTGAAATGCTTTGGTTCGTTCGATTGCTTGCTGACACCAGGTCGATTGTGTCCTTACCTAATACGAAGTTGTATCGAATATCGACATTGTTCATGTTGCCATCGGCATAATAAAAAAGCTTTTTTCCTTGAAAGTTGTAAACGGCCAATCCACCTTTTTTATCGGTTCCGATAATTCGGCTTTGTTCGGGATTTTTGGAGTTAAACCAAATAGCGGGGTCGTCGGCTGCGTCTTCTTCAACACCTTGATCCATCGGTTGGGTTTCTAAGCTCGCAGTTGTGGTCAGCTTTATTTTTTCAGCAGCTCGTTTCGATCCTTCGCTAATCCGGTTACAGGCTGCGTATGTTACAAGCGAAAGTAGTATAAAAGAAATGTAAAGGTCTCTTTTCTTCATCATTTGTAAATTGAGAGGTAAACTTTAGTGACAGTCACTCCCGATCATATTTCAATCAGGAGCGACTACTATCTTATTTTAGAAATTGAATTTTAATCCCAGATTCACTTTTGTGTCATAATATTCAGATTGCATGGTGTACTGCTCTTCGCCTTGATAGTAACGAAGTGGAGTGTTTAGCAAGTTGTTTAACTCTGCAAAAAACTGAAATTGTTTATTAATGGCATAGCTGGCATTCATGTCAAGATACGTTACTTTATCGTAGTAACGGTCGTAGAATGCTGTTTCTCCAGGCTCATCGATAAATGCGTCGGCGTAATTTAATGAGGCACGCACCGTGATTTTTTTGCCTTCGTAATATAAGGAAGCATTCACAATGTTTTCGGGGGTGCCTGCAAGCTGCAGTTCATCATTTTCACGGCCTTTCAGCGTAATGTTTTTCATTTTTGAATGTGTGTAGGTGTAGTTGGTATACAAACCAAACTGTTTCCAGAATCCGGGCAGGAAGTCGAACTGACGCTGAAAGGCAAATTCAAACCCGTACAGGTCGGCATCGCCGGCGTTAACTGGTTGTTTGAATTTTTCGTAAATAGTTCCTTTAAAGTTGTAGTCGCGTAGTTCCTGATCAACAGTTGCATTTTTTAGGTCTTTGTAGAATACTCCTCCCGAAATAACTCCGACGGTATTAAAGTAGTGCTCAAACATGATGTCCAGGTTCATCGATTCGGTAGCTTCCAGTGCCGGGTTCCCAATGTTGGCTTCCATATCTTCCAGGTTAATTTCTACGTGTGGTACCAGATCGTAGTATTTTGGTCGGGAGATTGTATTGGTCCAGGCAGCTTTTAGTTTGCTGTTTTTACTAAATGAATATTTAGCAATTAAGCTTGGCAAAAAGTTCGTGTAGTAATCTTTGTCAACATCGGTTTTATTTAGCGATGCATCGCCATTGGCATCAACAAGAAATTCGTAACCAGAATATTCCAGTTGTGTATTTTCCATGCGCAGTCCGGCTACCAATTTCAGGTCTCTGCCCAATTGCTGATCAAAACGCACATAGTTGGCAATCACATTTTCTTTGGCATCAAAGTTTCCGGCTAATTCTTCTAACACTGTTTCGCCATTAAATTTTCCGGAATTCTCAAGGTCTAGCCCGGCCAGATAATCGTTGCTTACAAAGTTTCCAGCTACATAGTCTCCGGCCAGAAAATCACTTTTGGTTTTTATGACCAGATTATTCAACGAATTGGAATCAAAAGCGTTTTCGTCGGTTGGCTCGTATTCTTTGAATTTATTGTCGCGGTTTTTCTTCTTCGATTTGTATGCGAAACCAGTTTTTATTGTGCTTTCAAATTTGCCACGACTGATCGGGATTTCAACATTCATTTTGAAGTTTTTGTCGACATCTTCGGTGTATTGAAATTGCTCGTTTAGTTCTTTCAACCCGTAATTGCTGTTTAGCATTTCTTTGTCGGCGTCGGTAACCCAAAACTGAGGCTTTTTAGTGTTGCTCAAATCGACGCTTAGTGGTGTTTTTTTTGCTCGGTAAGAAATATAGCGTTCGTGTGGACGGTCTTCGTTGGCTTTGGCATAACTGGCTTTCCAGTCAAGCTGTATCGCACCAAAAAAGTGTTTTCCTCCTAATGAGAAATCCATGGCTTTTTGGTCTTCTAAGCGGGCTTCTTTTTCATCGTGGCTACCGCCTTTTGTTTGGCGGCGTACTTCGGCAATCCAGCTGCCATCATCTTCTTGCTCAATGTCTTTATAGCGCAGACGGAAGCGGTTCTCCCAGTCCTTACGATGGTTGTATAAGCCTTTTAGTTCCAATTTATGGTTTTCATTGATAGCGTAATCAAACGATGCTGAATAGCTTTGGCGTTCGCGTTGCACTTGGTAGGTACGGATTTGAAAATCAGCGGTGTATATCTTGTTGGCGTCATCTTTTTCCCACTCAGCCTCAATGTTATCAGAGCCTAGTTGGTTGTTTTGGTACGACGCCGAAAGAATCATTCCGAGTTTGCTGTTCAAATAGCGATCTCCGTACATTAACCCTCCAATAATGGTCGGTTTATCTAAAAAGAAATTGTAGTTTGTTCCGAGAGTTCCGGAAATTCTTCGTTTATAGGGTGAGCTTTTAGTGACCAGATTAACCGATCCTCCAATCGCATCGGCATCCATATCAGGGGTCACTACTTTATTTACTTCAATGGTTTGAATCATATCAGCAGGAACCAGGTCGAGCTGGATTGAACGGCTTTCAGCTTCGGCAGAAGGAATCCGGTCTCCATTGATCGTGATAGAATTGAGTTCTGGAGAAGTACCGCGGATTTGTCCAAATCGGGCTTCACCCTGATCGTATTGCACGTTAATTCCGGGGATTCGTTTAATGGCATCACCAATATTTGCGTCGGGAAAACGTCCTACTTGATCCGATGAAATGATATTGCCGATATTGATGTTGTTTTTTTGCTGGTTTAACGCTTTTGATTGACCTTGCAACGACCCGTTAATGATCACTTCATTGAGGTCGATCCCGGCTTTAAGATGAATATCTACTGTGCTGGTTTCTCCGATTTCAACCTGAACTTTTTGTGTTTCGTCTTTGAAACCGATATATGAAACGGCCAATTCGTATTCGCCGGCTTCTAGCTTTACAATTCTGTAAAAACCGTCCACGTCTGATACTGTTCCGTCATGAATACTTTTAATTAATACGGTAGCTCCGGGGAGTGGAAGATTGTCTTCGTCAAGGATTCGTCCGGCAATAATTCCATTGCCTTTTGAGTCCTGGTCAGGATCTTGTTCTGCAAATGCTGCCTGACTTAAAAATAAAATACTTAAGAGTACTTGAAATGTAAATCTAATTTTCATATAAATGGATTTTGGTTTCGATCATTAAATCTTTCATAGCACGACTTTTGTCTTGCCTGTTAGAAAAAATCTGCCCAAAAGTAGCTTGACCCAATAGGAAAGAGGTTAGTAGATTATTAACGTAGTGATAAGTTGATTTTTTTGAATAAATGGGTAAGTGATAGTGGTTGAGTGTGTTGTTTGATGTGGCTTGTTCTCTTTAATGTTAAGAGCCTGGAATAAGGTATTAGTAGAATATTAAATTTTGGAGTTAGTGGATTGATTTTTAGGCGTGTATCTTGGCTTGTTGTGTGGAGAGTGCTTGTAAATTACATCTTAACAAAATATTTCATAATAGTTAATGAGGTTAAATTTGGATTGCAGAATCGTTAAGGGATAGATAAAGGCACTCATAGGCGCATGAGTAATAGCTTTGAAAAGAGATTCGTTTTAGCCTTTTCGTTTACCAATTGCTCCAAACCCTGAGATGATGAATGCAAAATCAGGCTCTGTGAAAACGAACTATTATTATGTTCGCCACGAATTTTTGTGTAATCGTTACGTGATAATAAATATCAGGCTTCGGCCTTAAGAGTTTGGCCGATGACTGTGCCGAGTGAATCGTTTTCTATCGCTCGCAAGTCTGTTTCTACATGAGACTCAATGATGCTCTTTTTTTCGCTTCGATTCTCCTTTTGATTGAGTTTTCGGTGAGAAGCTGCATATACTACAATGCAAATCAATAATCCTAAAATGTAATAATCTCTCTTCTTCATGTCAATTTTAGTCTTTGTACTCACTTTATTTTTTAGCGCGTGCAAAGCTAGAAATTACAACTAGCTGCGACTGATAACTTCATGAAATGAAAGTATAAATCACTTTTATTAATAATTAGATAATATTCAGGATTGAAATTCTATTCTTTCTTTTACTTTCGCTTGTCAAAAATCAGGATTATCAATTTCAGTATGGGACGAGGTCACTTTTTTTATTTTAAACAATTTAGGGTTCGTCAGGAAAAAGCTGCTATGAAAGTGGGGATTGACGGGGTTTTGCTTGGTTCCTGGGTTCGGTTCGATTGTGTGGAGCGGGTTTTGGATGTAGGAACCGGAACGGGGCTTCTGGCATTAATGGCCGCCCAAAAAACAAATGCGCTGATTGATGCGGTGGAATTGGAGTCTGACGCAGCAGAAGAAGCTCAATTTAATTTTCAAAACTCAAAATGGAAAGATAGGTTACGACTAACGATCGGCGATTTCAGAAGTTTTCAAACTACGGAGAGATATGATCACATTATTTCTAATCCGCCGTTTTTCGAAAATTCGCCAAAGTCGGTTGACCTTAAACGCGCTCAAGCCCGGCATGCCGATTCGTTGAGCTTGCAGGAGTTGCTGGCAGCAGCGAAGAGCCTACTTTCGGAAGATGGCCGGATAAGTCTGATTGTGCCGGTTGATAAAGAAAAACGGTTGAAAGAGCTAGCATCAGAACAGCGTTTGACAATCACCAGATTTGTGAAAGTTGCTCCTGATGAAACAAAAAAAAAAATCATCGCCTGCTGGTGGAGTTATCCGCAAATGTCGGTACGCTCGAGGAAGGAGAACTGTTTATTCGACAGTCCGTTGACAATGATTTTTCGTCCGCTTATCGAAAGCTGACTGCAGATTTTTATCGGAATTTTTAAATCAGCATTAAAAAAGTAGAAAACGTCTTGTCCATTTTATCGGCAAATTCTTTGATGGCATCATGATTAATGTTGCTTACACTTTGATCTACCTTGGCAATCTTTTTCACAGCTAGCCTTTCAAAAAATCGCATTTTGTCAAAATTGTATTCACCGCCTAAAATAGCTTCCGATTTGGCATACTGATGGAGTTTTTCAGGGAAGGCTTTGTTTAGTTGCGCTTGAGCTTGTTCGCCCTTCATCATACAGCAAATAAATAGGCCAACTTCTTTTAGCCCAAGCTTCTCGGTATTGTTCTCACTAAATTCCCGCACCCTTCGTTGAATTTGTCCGGCATGGATAGAGCCACCAATTATGACCCGGTCGTAGTCCTCGAAACACGGATTTCTATCTTCTTTCAAATTTTTAAGGGTAACATGCCCTGATAGCTCTTCGGAAAGTTCATGAACGACACGGTCGGTGCACCCGTGGTTTGACATATAAATAATCATTGTTTTCATAGCATGGAGATTTTCTATCGAAATTACGGCAATTGTCTAAAACAAACCGCTTTTTTATCGGTTAAATAAGGTTTATAATCGGTTAACAAAGATTAATTCGGATTCATAGGTCTTTTTATTGATTTTAATTATCTTTGCAGCCCAAAATTAGATACGATGTCGACAGAAGTTATGCAAGCAATAAGGATTGATGAAACCTTCTACAATGTAAAAGAAATAAGAAGGTTAACAGATGAAACATTTTCGTTGAAATTGCCGGGAGGACGATTTAAGTTCAAAGCCGGGCAACATATTTCACTCGGTATTCAAGGCGATTATCAAAGTCGGGAATATTCAATTTACAGTGGCGAAAATGATGAGAATTTGGAGGTGTTGGTAAAAGAAGTGAAAGAAGGTTATTTTTCACCTAAATTGAGTCATCTGAAAAAAGGTGATTTGGTGGAAGTAAACGGACCTTTTGGGAAGTTTAAAATTGAAGAGAAACATATTCCGGACAATAAATTTGTATTTATTGCCAGCGGAACCGGTATAGCGCCATTCCGCAGTATGGTGCGCACCTATCCTGAATTGGATTATCAACTGATTCATGGAGTGCGTTATGGCCACGAAGCTTACGATAAAGAGGAGTACGATCCGGAGCGTCATATTCTTTGTACAACGGGGGATAAGGAAGGTCAGGTTCATGGACGGCTAACCAAATACTTGAAACGCACAAGCTTTGAAAAAAATACTCATTTTTACTTGTGTGGAAACAGTAATATGATTTTTGATGCCCTTGAAATTCTGAAAAATAAAGGGTTTGATCGCGATCATATTCATTGCGAGGTGTATTTCTAAAAATACTGTCTATTTTTGTAGCCCGAATTAGATATTTGATTTAGGACCGTAAATAGATTTTTTTTCAATTTGAATGTCATAGGATGAAGTATCACTTAATTACATTGGGATGCCAGATGAACCTGTCAGATAGCGAGCGCGTGAGTGCGGTGCTTGAACAGATGGGTTACGAACGGACTGAAAAGGAGGAGGAGGCAACGTTGCTGGGGATGTTGGCCTGTTCGGTTAGGCAAAAGCCAATTGACAAGGTATACAACAAAATTGCCCAGTGGAATAAGTGGAAAAATAAACGAAACGTGATCACGTTTATCTCAGGTTGCGTTTTGCCGGCTGACAAGGAAAAGTTTCTGAAGCTTTTTGATTTGATTTTTCCGATGAGTGAGTTAAGTCAGCTGCCCGATATGATTCGAAATTACGGGGTTGTCAATGCTGCTTCATTGCAAACTCCCAAACCGGTAATGCCCAAAAATGAACATATCGTTGATTTGTGGCATATCAAGCCGAAATATGAATCGACTTACGAAGCGTTTGTGCCCATTCAAAACGGTTGCGATAAGTTTTGTGCGTTTTGTGCAGTTCCGTACACTCGTGGTCGTGAGGTTTCCCGTCCATCCGAAGAAATAATAAAAGAGATTCAGCACTTGGTTCAGCAAGGTTATAAGTCGATTACCTTGCTTGGGCAGAATGTAAATTCGTATGGGCTGGATAAAAATGGAGAAGAGATAACTTTTGCGGAACTGTTGAAGCAGATTGGTCAGTACGGTAAGCTTTCGGGCGAAGAATTTTGGGTGTATTTCACATCTCCTCATCCACAGGATATGACCCGCGATGTGATTGAAGTGATTGCTGAATACAAATGCCTCGCCAAACAGATTCATCTTCCAATGCAGAGTGGCGATGAGAAAGTATTGATCAAGATGAACCGTCGGCATTCCATGGAAAAATACCGCCGAATTGTAAGCGATATTCGTGAGCTGATTCCGGAAGCGACTTTATTTACCGATATCATTGTCGGATTCACAGCTGAAGGCGAAGAAGAATTTCAAAACACGGTTGCAGCCATGAACGAATTCAAGTTTAATATGGCCTACATTGCCATGTACTCGCCACGTCCGGGAGCTGCAAGCTACCGTTGGCAGGATGAGGTTTCGCAAGATGTAAAGAAAGATCGTTATCATCGACTTTCAGAGACAATGAGAACTCATACCAGCGAATATAATCGCCAGTTGGTAGGTAAAACCTTTCGTTTGTTAGTCAATGGAAACGACCGGAAAACCGGATTTAGTACAGGACTGACAGAAGGAAAATTGAATGTTCGCTTGGATCGGAAAGCGCCCGAGTTGAAAGGCCAAATTGTGGATGTGAAAATAACGTCAGCTGCTGACTTTTCGTTGAGCGGTGAGTTGGTACTTCAGGAAGAAAAAATTGAATCATGAGCACCACAAGAAAACGAATCGCATTTAAAACATTAGGTTGTCGACTGAATCAATATGAAACGGATGCGTTGGTTTCCGATTTTGATCAGGCCGGATACGAGATTGTCGATTTTAAAGAACAAGCCGATGTCGTGGTTGTAAATACGTGTACGGTCACTAATCAAAGCGACCAGAAATCGCGACATACCATTAGTCAGGCGGCACGAAACAATGAGGGATCGATGGTTGTGGTAACCGGTTGCATGGCCAATAATTATAAAGAGAAACTGGAAGACCAGGAAAAAATCACTTACGTTGTTGACAACAAACGTAAAGCAAGTATCCGGCAGTTGATCGATGCTCATTTTCAGGGCGAAATTCTACATCCTTCAAATTTGGAAGGCGATGTTTTTCAGTTTAGTACGGTTGACAAGAGTTTGCATACCCGCAGCTCCATCAAAATTCAGGATGGCTGCGATAATTTTTGCACTTTTTGTATCATCCCAAAAGTTCGTGGACGAGCGGTCAGCCGCCCCTTGCCCCGGATTATTGAAAATGTTAAAGACACGTTAGCCAATGGATTTAAGGAGCTGGTGATGACCGGTGTAAATATTGGTCGATACGAGTGGGAAGGTAAACGCTTTGAAGATGTGCTAAAAGCTATTCTCGAAGTTCCCGGCGATTTTCGGGTTCGTATTTCTTCGCTGGAACCCGATGGTTTTGGAGAGCAGTTTTACGAATTGTTTGATCATCCGAAATTAGCGCCACACTTGCATTTGTGTTTGCAAAGTGGTTCCGATAAAGTTTTGTTGCGCATGCGCCGAATGTACGATTTCGACCGTTTTGCTTCAGTTATTGATGGTTTTCGTGCTAAGTGGCCCGAGTTTAATTTTACAACCGACTTGATTGTTGGCTTCCCCGGAGAGACAGGAGAAGACTTCCAGGAAAGCCTGGATGCTTTGGAGCGATTGAATTTTAGCCATGTGCATACCTTTAAATATTCAGTTCGAAAAGGAACGCGTGCCGAACGGATGGAGGAGCAGGTCCCCGAGAAAGTAAAAACGGCGCGGTCTGCCATCTTGCGTGAAAAATCGGAAGAACTTCGTAAAGTTTACCTGGAGCGCTTTGTTGGGCGCGAGCAAACCGTTTTGGTTGAAAAAATTGATTCCCATGGTTTTGCTTCCGGTTATGGAGAGCATTATATCCCTATCCGATTCAGGGGGGAGAATATCCGGCGAAATAGCTTTCATAAAGTACGAATCAAAAGTTTACAAGGAAGTGATGATCAAATGACCTTGCTTGCAGAACTCATCTAGTTCGAATTGAAATTTTAACACGTTATCATTTTTAATTTGTTGAGACAATTCAAACCTGCAGCTTAATTTCTTCTAAAAAGTAAGTTCAATTTGAACGAAAGTAAAGGAAAACTTACGGTTCGAATCCGATCTTCAAAAAACAAAAAGTGGCGGTTTATGTGAACCAATAGCCTAGAATTTTGTCATAGTAAGAGATTTTCCTTTTTTAATTTGTTTAACGACAACATGGGTAAAGCTCAACAAGATAAAATAGATTCAAATTTGCAGGTTCGTGAAGATAAACCTATTGATTATCAGTTAGTAGTTGATGATTTCTACCGGAGGTTAAGTCAAGTTTGTAATCATGGGTCGGAAAAGGCAGTGCATAAACATCGTAAACGAGGAAAACTACTAGCCCGTGAGCGGATCGACATACTTGTTGATCCGGGAACCCCTTTTTTAGAACTTTCCACATTTGCTGCATACGATCAATACGATAATTCATTTCCATCGGCTGGCATTGTAACCGGCCTTGGAGTTGTAAAAGGCCGGGAGTGCATGATTGTTGCGAACGATGCGACGGTGAAAGGCGGAACATACATCAAGGAAACTATTCGAAAGCATGTTAGAGCCCAGGAAATTGCATTGAAAAACAACCTTCCTTGCATTTATCTGGTTGATTCCGGTGGGATATTTCTCCCGCAGCAAGCCAACGTTTTCCCCGATCGATTTGATTTTGGACGGGTGTTTTTCAATCAGGCAAAACTATCGGCTGAAGGGATTCCACAAATTGCAATTGTAATGGGATCTTGCACGGCAGGAGGTGCTTATGTGCCAGCCATGTGCGACGAAACCATCATTGTAAAAGGGCAGGGAACCATCTTTATTGGAGGACCACCTTTGGTAAAGGCCGCGACGGGCGAAGAGGTTTCAGCCGAAGAATTGGGCGGCGGAGATGTTCATACATCAATTTCGGGAGTGGCCGACCATTTGGCTGAAGACGATGCAGATGCCGTAAAAATCTGCCGGTCGATTGTAGACAAGTTACCCATGGCCTCCAAGCAGGATATTGAAATAAAGAACGAACGAGCTCCCGGGTTTCCAGCGGAAGATATTTATAGTTATCTGGCGACCGATTTGAAAAAGCCAATTCCAGTGCATAAAATTATTGATCACCTGGTTGATGACGGCGATTTTCAGGAATTTAAAGGCAATTATGGAAAAACACTGATTACTGGTTTCGCCCGTTTAAAAGGTATGCCAATCGGGATTGTCGGAAATCAGAGCTTCTTGACAGCTGAAGCCGCACGAAAAGGTGCTCACTTTATTCTGCTTTGCAATCAACGTCAGATTCCATTGTTATTTTTGCAAAATATTACCGGCTTTATTGTCGGTAAAAAATACGAACACGAAGGTATTGCCCGCGACGGCGCTAAATTAATCAATGCTGTTGCCAATTCGGTAGTGCCCAAAATTACCCTTGTTATTGGGGGGTCCTTTGGAGCTGGCAATTACGCTATGGCTGGCCGCGCCTACGATCCCGATTTCCTTTTCATGTGGCCCCATTCGCGAATTGCGGTGATGGGTGGCGAGCAGGCTTCGGCTGTGCTACAAACCATCGGAAAAAATGGAAGCGAGAATAGCTTAGTTGAACAATTTGAAAATGAAAGCACTGCTTACTACAGTTCATCACGATTGTGGGACGATGGGATTATCGATCCTGCTGAAACTCGCGATATCCTGTCACTTGCTTTTACGGTTACGCTTAATCAGCCCAAACGAAATCCTCACTATGGTGTTTTCAGAATGTAAAAATGGGAAATAATGGAAAACAGAAAATACATAAAAATAGAAGTTGACGGCTATCGGGCTAATTTAATATTGAACCGCCCGGAGGTTCATAATGCCCTGAATCCAGAGATGATTGAAGAGATGCATGGCGCTTTGGCTGACTTGGCTTTGCAGGATGATATCCATTTTTTGGTTATCTCGGGTGAAGGAAAATCGTTTTGTGCCGGAGCCGACATCAGTTGGTTTGCCGGTGCGGTCAATAAGTCAAAGTCGGATAATTGGGAGGAATATTTAAGGATGGCAGAGCTGTTGAAACAGCTTTATCAATTCCCTAAAATTACGGTTGCTGCCGTACATCGAAATGTGTTGGGTGGAGCAAACGGACTAGTTGCTGCTTGCGACTTCTCCGTGTCTGAACGTTCAACAGCTTTTGCTTTTGGCGAAATTAAGTTAGGCATCGTTCCGGCTACGATTACTCCTTTCATTGCCAAGCGTGTTTCAATTCAAAATATGAAAAAGCTGATGTTTTCGGGTGATCGATTTTGGGCTCCCGAGGCTTATCTGATTGGCCTGGTTGATTTTTTGGCGGACGATGGCAAGTTGGAACAAGTGGTCGAGGAATTAATTAGCGGCCTGAAATCATCATCTCCCAATGCCTTGAAAGCTTGTAAAAAAATGTTATTGAAAGTTGATTCGAATGAATATGGCATAGACAGCAGTGAACATACTGCTGCAATTTTAGCCGATCTTATTCAGTCGGACGAAGGTCAGGAGGGCTTGAAAGCATTTTTGGAAAAAAGAAAGCCGGATTGGAAAAATTTAAATGTGATTGAAAATTCATGAGGCGATTCCACAAGATATTAATTGCTAATCGGGCTGAAATCGCTGTTCGGGTTATTCGGACTGCGAAGGAGCTTGGGATCAAAACCGTAGCGGTTTATGCTGCCGATGATGCCAACTCATTGCACGTTTCAGAAGCCGATGAAGCATTTTTATTGTCTGGAAATCAGTTAAGCGAAACTTACCTGAATCAAGATAAGCTCATTCAAATTGCTAAAGAAACCGGTGCTGAAGCAATTCATCCTGGCTATGGTTTTTTATCAGAAAATGCATCGTTTGCTGAGCGAGTTGAGAAAGCGGGCCTGTCGTTCGTTGGTGCTACTCCGCATCAAATTCGTCTGATGGGCGAGAAAACGCAAGCTATTGAATTCGTCAAGAAACTTGGTGTTTCGGTGATCCCCGGTTTACAGGGAACTGTCGATGAAATTCTGACCCAGCGCAATAAACTTGAATTTCCGGCATTGGTGAAAGCTTCTGGAGGAGGCGGAGGAAAAGGGATGGAAGTTGTCCGCAAACCGGAACAATTGGCTTTGGTTTTGGAGCAGGCGCGGCGTCAGTCGCAGCAGTATTTTGGAAACGATGAACTCTTTGTTGAGAAATATTTACCACAGGTACGCCACATCGAAGTGCAATTATTGGGAGATGGTTATGGAAAAGCCATTCATCTGTTGGAGCGCGAATGTAGTATTCAACGGCGCTACCAAAAACTAATTGAAGAGGCTCCGGCCACTTCAATCTCGTCAGAAACAAGGGCGAAGTTATTTGAGGCTGCTCTAAAAATTGCTCAGGCAATTAACTACCGTGGTGCAGGCACCATCGAGTTCTTGGTTGATGACCAGGGAGGTTGCTATTTTCTGGAAATGAATACTCGGATACAGGTGGAACATCCGGTTACTGAGGCAATCACTGGAGTTGATTTGGTAGAATGGCAATTGAAAATCGCTGCAGGTGAAGAACTGACTTTCGAGCAATCAGATATTTCAGCAAATGGACACGCCATTGAATTGCGTATTTGTGCTGAAGATCCATCGAATAATTTTAGACCAACTTCGGGTACTTTAGCGGGATTGTGCATTCCTGAAGATGTTCGCTGGGATAGCTTTTTACAAACAGGAAATAACTTGTCCCCCAATTACGACTCACTTTTGGGAAAACTGATCATTCATGCTAATTCACGTCAATTGGGCATTGTGAAAACGAGGAGGGCGTTGGAACAACTGTATTTGGGAGGAATTATTACGAATCGAGAGTTTTTAAACCAAATTTTGCAGACTTCTGATTTCATTGAAAATAAAATTCATACGCGATGGGCTGAAGGCAATTTGCCCGAGCTTGTTAGCAGTATCGTAGAAGATGACAGCCAGTTGCCAGCTATTGAATTGCTTGCAGCATTTTTGCTGTACCATTTTTATCGGCCAGAAACTGACGCAGATGTTTGGAGAAGAACAGGCTATTGGCGACTTTTGCAGCTTTTTAACATCAAAATTAACGGAGAAAATTACCGGGTTAAAGTCGTTAAAAAAGCAAATGAGCTACGAATAATATGGAATGAAACGGCTTATAAATTAAATCATTATCAAATTGCTGGCCCGAAAATTTGTTTTAGAATAAATGATAAAGATATTGCTATCTTTATTTCTGAAGAAAAAGAGTGTACGTTGGTTCATTATAGAAATAGGAAATACCGGTTACAAAGCAATCAGGTATTGAATCAGGTACAATTGAATAAATCAGGAGCTTTGTCCTCCGAAGTGAAGATAGATAAGGTCGTGGCTGACTTGTTTGGTAAAGTAATTGATGTATTTGTGAAGCCGGGAGATCACTTGCATAAAGGGCAGAATATGCTTGTTATTGAGTCGATGAAATCAGAGTTCACCATACAAAGTCCGTCTGATGCTGTGGTTAAAAATATACATGTTGCCAAAGGTAACTTGGTGCAAGATAGAGAGTTATTGGTTGATTTAGAATCTTAAGAAAACAGAAAAATCAATATGAACGCATTTTTAAATGAGACTCATCATACTCTGCGATCGAAAGTGAGAGACTTTGCTGAGAAATACATTAAACCTGTAATAGGGGAGTTTGAAGCCAACGAACAGTTTCCTGTTGAGCTCATCCGTTCGCTGAAAAGTTTGAACCTTTTTGGTATGCACGCTCCTAAAAAATACGGAGGTCAGGGTAGTGATTATTTATCCTACATTATTGCCGTGGAAGAGCTTGCCCGGGTAGATAGCTCGGTGGCAGCAACATTGGCAGCTCATAACTCGTTGGGTGTTGGTCCAATTATGGAGTTTGGTAGCGAAGAACAAAAAGCAAAATATCTCCCATCACTTTGTACTGCTGAAAATCTTTGGGCTTTTGGTTTAACTGAAGAAAATGCCGGATCGGATGCTCAGGGAGTTGAGACGATTGCCGAAGAAAAGGAAGATGGCTGGGTGGTTAATGGTCATAAAAAATACATCACCAATGGCGCTTCTGAAATGTCAGCCGGAATTAGCTTTGTAGCAAAAACCGGAACTCGGGAAGACGGACGCAAAGAGTTTACAGCCTTTCTGGTTTCAAAAGGAACGAAAGGCTATACGCGGGAATTTATGAAGCAAAAGCTGTTGTGGCGTGCCGCAGACAATGGTATGGTGTATTTGAACGATGTGCACATTCCGGCTAGTGATCGTTTGGGAGCACGCGGACAGGGAATTAAAATTATGCTTAAAACCATCGATTCCGGTCGACTGTCAATTGCTGCTATGGGACTTGGTTTGGCTCAGGGAGCATACGAAATGGCAGTGAGTTTTGCGAAAAAACGTAAGCAGTTTGGGAGAAATATATCTGATTTTCAGGTCATTTCGTTTAAATTAGCCGACATGGCAATGAAACTGGAAACTGCCAGGAATACACTATACAATGCCTGTTGGTTGAAGGATAATGGCCATGATTATGGAACACAGGCAGCCATGGCAAAGTTATACTGTTCGCAGATTGCCAGCGATATTGCCAGTGAGGCTTTGCAGATTTTTGGTGGCGCTGGTTTATTCCGAAATGACGAATATCCAATTGAACGTTTTTTCCGTGACCAACGCTTATTGTCTATTGGAGAGGGAACTTCCGAAGTACTTCGCATGGTTATTTCGCGTTCAATTCTAAAGGAATAAAAATGACTAGAGACCGCAAGCTAGACCACATTCAACTCGCTTTTGACTCGCAAACCGATTTTGCAGAGCAAGACCAACGATTTATTTATGAACCCATGCTAGCCGGTCATCCTACTGATGAGGATGATTCATTTTTATTTTTGGGGAAAATGGTTCGGGCTCCGTTTTGGGTTTCCAGTATGACCGGAGGTACCGGAGTGGCCGAAAAAATTAATAAAAATATTGCACAGGCCTGTCGCGAATTTGGATTCGGAATGGGACTCGGGTCATGCCGAAAAATATTGTTTGATAAAACACAATGGGCAGATTTTGATATGCGCGAAACCATTGGCCCTGATCAACCTTTGTGGGCCAATTTAGGAATCGCCCAAATTGAGAAATTGCTCAAAGATAAAAACGAAAAAGCAATCGTTGACTTGGTTGGAGAGCTTCGTGCTGATGGTTTAATTATTCATGTAAACCCCTTGCAGGAATGGTTTCAGCCTGAAGGTGACCGGATTGAAGATGCTCCTGTTGACACCATTGAACGATTAATGGATCGTATTCACATTCCACTGATTGTGAAAGAAGTAGGGCAGGGAATGGGCGACGAGAGTTTAAAACGACTGTTGAAACTTCCTTTGGCTGCCATTGAATTTGCTGCTTATGGCGGCACCAATTTTTCTAACCTGGAATTGATGCGCGAGAATCCTGAAAAGCAGGAAATGTTTCAGCCATTTGCCTTTGTTGGACAATCAGCTCATCAAATGGTAAAAAACGTGAATCGCTTGTTGCAGGAAATTGGAGAGCCCGGTTGCCGGCAGTTGATTATTTCAGGTGGATTGAAAAATTACCTGGATGGCTACCACCTGACTACCTTAAGTCAGCTACCTGCTGTTTATGGCATGGCATCGGCGGTGCTAAAGCATGCTACCGGTGATTATTCCGAGCTGAAAACGTACATTGGCAATCAGTTGAAAGCATTTCGACTGGCCAAACAATACCTGAAGTTAAACCCCGATTATGATGGATCGTAAAATCATCAGCGGATTTTCGAAATTAGATCGGAAGCAGAAAATTCAATGGTTGGTTGATCAATATCATTTAGATCAGGCAACGATCAAATTTCTTGATTCCTTTCAGTTAGCTGATGAAAAAACACAGGAGATTATTGCCGACCTGAGTGAAAATCAATTGTCCAATTACCACCTCCCGTTTACGGTTGCTCCAAATTTTTTAGTTGATGGAAAGTTAAAAACCTTTCCTCTGGTAACCGAAGAAAGTTCGGTGGTGGCTGCCTTGGCAAAGGCGGCAGGATATTGGGCGCAACGAGGTGGTTTTCGAACCGAGATTATAGGAACTAAAAAGAAGGGGCAGGTTCATTTTCTGTGGAAAGGCGATCATGAAAAATTGAATAAATTCTTCCCTGAAATCAAACAGAACCTTCTCATTGAGTCAGCTCCGTTAACTGAGAAAATGACCAATCGTGGCGGGGGAATCTCCGCTGTTGAGCTAAAGTATCTCCCGGAAGTTCTTCCCAACTATTATCAATTGGACGTTTCGTTTGAAACCTGTGATGCGATGGGGGCTAACTTCATCAATTCGTGTCTGGAGCAATTTGGAAAAACATTGAAGATTTGGGTTGTCGAAAATGATCAGTTTGCCGAAGAAGAAAAAGAACTGGAGATTATTATGGCCATCCTGTCGAACTACGTTCCTGAAAGTCGTGTGAAAGTCTGGGTTGAATGTCCTGTAACTAAGTTGGAAGCGGATGCCGAAAAGTCGCAATTATTTGCTTCAAAGTTTGTTCAGGCTGTTCACATTTCCCGGAATGATGTTTCCAGAGCGGTCACTCATAATAAAGGAATTTTCAATGGAATTGATGCGCTTGCCATTGCTACAGGAAATGATTTTCGTGCGATCGAAGCCGGAGGTCATGCCTATGCAGCCAAAGATGGGAAGTACCGTGGGCTGAGCGATGCCGGAATAACTGACGGAAACTTTTGGTTTAGTCTGGAATTGCCATTGGCGGTTGGAGTTGTAGGCGGAGTAACCCGCTTGCATCCGCTGGCCAAACTGGCGATGCAAATTCTCGAGCAGCCATCAGCGAAACAACTCATGACTTACCTTGCAATTTCCGGGTTGGCATCTAACTGGGCTGCCGTTCGGGCGTTGGTAACTACAGGCATCCAGCAAGGTCATATGAAAATGCACTTAAGTAATATATTGAATACGTTACAGGTTTCTGATGAACAAAAACAGGCCGTCAGACTTTATTTTGAAGGTCGGGAAGTTTCATTTTCCGAGGTGCAGAATTTTTTAAACACACATGCCGGATAATCAGGAATCATATTATGCTCACGGAAAATTATTGCTGACTGCGGAGTACTTTGTGCTTCAGGGAGCAAAAGCCATCGCTTTGCCAGTGAAATACGGGCAACGCATGACTGTTCGTTCCAACGACAGAGAAAATGAACTAAACTGGAAGGCTTTTACACCAGACGGTTTGTGGTTTTCCTGTGATTTACGACTTCCGGATTTGGAAATCATTCAAAGTTCTGATGCTGAAAAAGCCGGTATTTTGCGCGATACCTTGCATACAATGCAGCAATTAAATCCAAATTTTCAACTCAGTGGTGGACTGGAAATTCATACAACGATTGATTTTGATAGCCAGTGGGGACTGGGCAGCAGCAGCACATTAGTTGCGAACCTGGCTTCGTGGGCGGATGTTGATCCTTTTCTGCTAAATGAAAAAATATTTAATGGTTCGGGTTTCGATATCGCCTGCGCATCGGCTGATGGTCCGATTTTTTATACTAAAGGCGAAGCGGTTGAATCGGTAAAGTTAGACTATCCCTTTATAGACAATCTTTATTTTGCTTATTCAGGATCTAAAAAAAGTACGCGTGGTGAAGTCCGTCGTTTTATGAATAAAGGAACGGTGTCATCATCTGAAAGTGACATGATCAATGAGATCACAGAGCAAATGGCACAGGCCAAAAATCTGAAAGAATTTCAACAACTGATGGTTGATCATGAGAAAGTGGTTTCCGGCTTGTTGAATATGCCAACCGTAAAGTCATCTTATTTTACTGATTTTGATGGCGAGATTAAATCGCTTGGAGCATGGGGTGGCGATTTTTATCTGGTTGCTACAACAATGAATGAGTCCAGTGTGTTTCAGTATTTCAAAGCAAAAGGATTGCATGTAATTTTTCCGTGGAAGGAATTGGTGTTGAATAATCGTTAATTGATTATGGAGAAAAAAGAGGTTTATCGAGCATCGTGGGAATGTCCGTCAAATATAGCATTGGTTAAATACTGGGGAAAAAAGCCGGCTCAACTGCCGATGAACCCATCGTTGAGCTTTAGTTTGAAAAATGCCCGAACGAAGACAAGTGTTCGCATGGAATCTGCTGCTCGTCGGAAAGTAGAGTTTTTATTTGAAGGGCAACCTTCGTCATTTGCCGAGCGTGTTGAAAAATACCTCACCAGTATGTCGTTGGAACACGAATGGCTAAATAATTTTTCATTTTATATTGAAAGCAGGAATACGTTTCCGCATTCAACCGGAATTGCCTCCTCTGCGTCTGCATTTGGAGCATTGGCACTTTGTCTGGTTGATTTAAAACAGCAGGCCAATCAAAAGAATTTTACCGAGCAACAGTTTTTTCAAAAGGCATCGCGTTGGGCTCGATTAGGAAGTGGAAGTGCCTGTAGGTCTGTTTTTCCATCGTTTGCTCTTTGGGGGCGTTTTGCCGGATTCGCCGACTCTACTGATTGCAATGCGGTTGTTGTTCAAAATCAATTTCACAAAGACTACGATAGTTTGCGCGACGCAGTTTTGTTGGTTGATTCTTCAGTAAAGGAAGTTTCGAGTTCGGCCGGGCATGAACTGATGAACCAGCATGATTTTAAAGATGCCCGGATTGCTCAGGCCAGTCAAAATCTCAAGGAACTTTTACAGGTGATGAAAGTTGGAGATCATCAACGTTTTTTTGAACTAATTGAGAAGGAAGCGCTTAGTCTGCATGCCATGATGATGACTTCCGATCCTTCGTTTATTTTATTACATCCAAACAGCTTGGAGATCATCAGAAAAATACGTCAGTTTCGGCAACAAAGCGGCTTAGCTGTTGGTTTTACCATTGATGCAGGTCCAAACATCCATTTGATTTATTTTGAAAAGGATAAGCAAGCAGTTCATGATTTTATCAATAGTGAATTGTTGGTTCATACTCAAAATAAAAATTGGTTGGACGACTGCATTGGCGAAGGACCAATAAAGCTGAGTGATGAAGAGATTTAATGCCAAATTGATGTTGTTTGGAGAATATGGGGTGATGCTTGGTGCTGAAGCATTGGCAGTTCCTTTTCCTCGTTTTACAGGAAGTCTTGAATTTTCTGAGGGCGCAGATGTCAAAAGCAGTCAGGCTGAACTTGAGCAATTTGTGTCTTACTTCAATCATCACGAGCTGAACCGTCAAATGAACTATCCGCTCAATTTGAAGGGATTACAACGAGATTTAGAAAAAGGCTTGTATTTCAATTCAGATATTCCTCTTCAATATGGTGTCGGCAGTTCGGGTGCATTGTGCGCAGCCATTTACGAACATTACGGAAAGTACCGGGCCAGTTTTGATGTGCTTAAAAAGAAGAAGAATATTTTATCGGTTTTGAAAAAGGATTTTTCGGTGATGGAATCTTATTTTCACGGGAAAAGCTCGGGCTTCGATCCGTTGGCTTCTTTTATCAACCGTCCGGTAATGCTTTCGGGCAGTGCCATAACTTTACCAACATTCTCAGCCCCAAAAGCCGGCTATTCTGTTTACCTGATTGATACGGCTATTCAAAGTTCAACGTCGCCTTTGGTTCGTCTTTTCATGCAGAAAATGAAGAATTCTCAATTTGAACAGCAATTTAACGACATTTTTATACCGGCAAATAAATTGGCTATCAATGCTTTTTTATCCGGTAATTCCCATGAACTGTTTCAGCAATTGAAACTGATTTCCAATTTTCAGATTGAAAATATGCGGGAGATGATTCCGGCGGAATTTCAAACTGTTTGGAGGCAAATGCAGGATGAAGAGATATTTCTCAAACTTTTAGGTTCGGGCGGTGGGGGATACTTATTAGCTTTTGTGAAAGATGGGACAAAGCTGGACGCCGATTTGATCAGCTTGAAGGTGTTTTAAATTCCATTCTTCATTTTATTCGCAGAATCTTATTTAGATTAGTTCCAAATTGCCCCCCCCCCGTTTTATTTTGATAACTGCTTAATAATTTATTCAAAAAAAAGTATAGTTTTGTTCAACATCCTTGCCGCTGAGTGAAAGCCCCCTCCGGGTGAAAGAAAAATCATTTTAGGGATTTTACAAACGTCTGCTTTTGGGCAGAATGGGATCGATATATGCTTTTAAAAGGAAAACCCGGCCCTTTCAAAAAAAGCCGGGTTAACACTATTTGTTTAAAATCGGGATGGGCAGCAGTAACTGCCCTCCCATAAACTTTTCAAAATTATGAAAAAAATTAATTTTATTGCCATGCTGGCAGTCGTGTTAACAATTTTTAGTGCCTGTGAAAAGGAAGTAATTCAAACAACAGATCAGAAAATCGAAGAGAACTTGTGTTATGATGAAAGTGTATTAGAGTTTAATTCACAGAATGAGGTTAAAAAACTAATTTCAGAAATGAAAGAAAATGACTTCACAAATTATAATGAAATTAAGAAAAGGAATAATTTCTCATCATTAGATGATTACAATAAATTACACATAAAAAGTGCTACTAATGAAGAAGATATAGAATCTGAACCTGAAGACAGTATTGTTCGTGATCCTTTTCTCATTAGGCTACTTGATGAAAAGAGATCTATTATAATAGATGGGTATTATTATAGGATAACAAATAATGGAATGTTTAGATGTACTAAAGATGAAAGATCAAAATTAGATGAATATCTTGCAAATAGTTCAATTACTTTTAATATAGACAATCCCGGAGAAAAGGATGAGTTTGTTGAAGTTTCTGAAGGAATAGAGCTTTTTCTCCCTAAGAAAATATTTGCAGGAGATATTGATAATTATGTGCCAAACAATAAACTCAAAAGTAGCAATCTTGATTATGCTATAATGAATGAGTGCGATGAAGGCACTAAGACAATCGCTGGAGACATTATTGCCGGTGTTGTTGGGTATAGTGTGAATTGTGAAAATAATTATTCATCAAACAGACGCGTGAAGAGTGTTTTTTGGGCACAGAATTGGTTTTTTTATTCTTCCGTTGGTATAAAGGTAAAGATGCAAAGAAGAAGATTCGGAATATGGTGGGCGAAAGATGCTCAGAATCTAGAGTTGGGTTGGGATATGATCGAATATAAGATAAACTATGACTTTAATCCTGATTATTTAAATCTTGCAATAAGTGAGAATGTTTTAAATGCGGATTTCCATAACCTTGGGCATTTTGACAAAATAATGGACATATTAAAGAATTTTAAGGTTGAAACAGGAAGCTTTCCAAATTCTATGACTTTGCATCGCGAGTTGTGCAAAAGGAATTTTAAGGAGTGGACAATACGAAATGTTCGCTATTATAATAACTCTTTTGCCGATATAGTGTGGTATTTAAAAAATGGGGACTATGACAGAATCCGTAACCAAGTTGCAGGACAAGGCACTAAAGCATTATTGTCATGGTTAAAAGGAGAACTCAATAGCAGTTGGGACCCTGATGACACAAATACTTTCGAAGATTGGAATAATTTACCTGTAAATAAAGTAATGACCCTTATCAATGAAGAAATGGAGGTCACAAGGATTTTGCTCCCACAAGAAGGCGCATTAGTTGCAACAAATGAAAACAAAATAGAAAAGATACTAGATTATAGCGAAGGTGTTTTTGCATTTGGATATAGTAATAAAGGAGGAGAATCTTTTTTTAATGCCAAGTTGTATAAGGCACCATCCACATTTGAGATTCAGAATGGATCAAGTATTTATGGGTTAGCAAAATATGACAATCAATGGAGGGGAAGTCGTATCGTTAAAAGAGAATTGAAATAAGGGGTGAAGGAGGAATTCTTCATCTCTCATTAAATTAACATAGATTGGATGCGAAATTATTTAGCAATATTTTTCATAATTGTATTATTTGGACAACACTTCACAGGATTTGCCAAAAACTATAAAAGCAGTCCGTATTTTGTTGTAACCGTGTACCACATAGATGGAAGAAATACAGCCAACGGCTTGGATATAATAGATGGTTTTCCTGATGCTGTGGGGATGGGAGCAGGATACGAATTTGTAATTAGTGATCCGTGGCGGATTTTGACCGAAGCTGACTTCGCAACGAGTACATTTCATGCGAGTTTTACGGAAGATTTTGACAAAAAAGCTTTATTAAGTATATCAACAAATGCCTTTGCTCTGGATCTTTCTTCCAGATACTATCCAGTGTTAGATGATGAGACCGGATTTTTTGTTGGTTTGTTATCACGAATAGAATCTACAAGCAGTCTGGCGCGCTTTAAGTTCAAGGACAAGAACGACTCGAAAACATCTAAGGTCAATTCAGCATTCCAATTTCAATATGGTTTAGAAATAGGTCTGAGGTTTTCTTTGAACGAAAACCTCGACAATGGCCTCTCACTTGGGTTCGTTTCAAGTGACTATGGTGGATCAATTAACAAACTTAATTTAGAACAATCTGGCTATTTTAAAAACGAAACCATGAAACGATCAACTTCTGTTGAATTGAAAGCAACATTTTATATTCATAAAAACAAATAGAAGCCATGAAAAAGATAATTATTAGTTTGGTTTTTCTGATTGGACTTACTGCATCAGGAAAGACAAAAGAGTCTATACAGAGAAAATTCTACAAAACAGTGGAGATTGCTTATGCCAGAGGTCTCAGCCTTTCCACTGATTCCCCCTTTGATTTGAACGGTTGGAATAATGCTTATACAAAAAGTTTGCGAATCGGTGCTGGTTGGTTCATCGGCCCTCACTTTTCAATCGGACTGGGGTTTGGCGCTGATCGATATGAACGGCCTGGTGCAAACACATTCCCTTTATATATTGATTTGCGTGGTTTTCTGAAAAACAAGGCGAATACTCCTTTTGCATTTTTTGATGCAGGGAAAGCCGTTGCTTTCAGTGCTGCTCAGGAAAAGGGGAAATTATTGGATACTGGCTTGGGATATCAGTTGCAAATTTCACCAAAATCAATGTTAAATTTCAAGATAGGGTATAGTTATTTCAAATCTAAGGAATTCTATAGAAATGAGTCAAAATGGAATTACTTGAAACGTAATTCATTAAGATTCTCACTTGGGTTTGTTTTTTAGTAGTGTATTTTATGTTAAAAGTAGAGAGGTCTAATCTATTTATTATTTCTATTTACAGCTTTGACCAGCTTCGGATACAAAACAGAAGGCTTGCATTTTTTTTAGAATAAATATTTAAATCCATTCATAGAATATGAGTGGTCAATTTCTAAGAAGACTTTAGTATCTGCTAATCCCGGTATTGGTATGAATTGCAGTTATGTGATTTCAGGATCACCTTTGGTTCGCCTTTTCATGGAAAAAATGAAGAACCCTCAATTTGAACAGCAATTTAACGAACTTTTTATACCGGCAAATAAATTGGCTATCAATGCTTTTTTATCCGGTAATTCCCAGGAACTGTTTGAGCAATTGAAACTGATTTCCAATTTTCAGATTGAAAATATGCGGGAGATGATTCCGGCGGAATTTCAAACAGTTTGGAGGTAAATGCAGGACGAAGGGATAATTCTCAAGCTTTTAGGTTCTGGCGGTGGAGGATATTTGCTGGCTTTTGTTCCAGCAATGAAAAGCTTGCCTGGTGAACTAAAAAGCCTCCAGGTTTTTTTAACCTCGAGGCTTTTAGTTTAAGATTTTGTATTTGCGTTTTTGCGTCGGTTCTGATGAGGACGTTTTGAAAATTTCTTTTTACGTCTTTTCTTGTTTTTCGATTCATCCATTAAATCGGGATTTACCGAACCAACACTCATTTCATTCTCAACTTTTTCTTCAATAGCAAGGTATTTTTCAATTGGCGGTTTTTTCCCACGCTTATTCAGTTGAATAATTTTCTTGACATCTTCCAGATCTAAAACGATTGGCTTGGTGCCATATGCTTCATGAATGGTATACCAAATTTTCTTGTTCAGAATCTCTGTTTTAAAATGACGAGCCAGACCTTTTTCGGTTTCCAGAGTCAACAACTCATTTGGAAAATCCTCTTGAGCCTCCAGGTAGGTATCCAGCTCATACATGAGGCAGCATTTTAGTTTGCCGCATTTACCGGCCATCTTTTCGGCATTGGGCGATAAGCCCTGCTGATGTGCCGCATCCGAAGTTACACTGTCGAAATCAGTTCGCCAGGAAGAGCAACACAATTCGCGACCGCACGATCCGATTCCTCCTACACGACCTGCTTCCTGACGTGCTCCAATTTGTTTCATTTCAACTTTAATATGAAACTCCCGGGCGTATCTTCTGATCAACTCCCGAAAATCGACACGTCCTTCAGCAATATAATAGAAAATCGCCTTGGCGTTATCACCGCGAAACTCCACATCGCCAATTTTCATTTCCAGTCCCAGCTCATTGGCAATTTGCCTCGAGCGAACCATCACGGCGTATTCTCGGCCTTTTGCTGTCTCAAACTTTTCTTTATCAGCGCTTGTTGCTTTACGATAGACTTTGTTCCATTGGTATCGTTCAGGTTTTCGAATTTTTCGTTCAAATTGCTTTTCAGCTAACCTTCCAACCAACGAAATAGTTCCAACATCATGGCCCGGTGTTGTGGCAACAACCACCTGCTCACCAATTTTTAGTTGGAGTCCATCTTCATTTTTATAAAATTCTTTGTGAGTTCCTTTAAATCGAACTTCAACAATATCTGATAAATGTGCTGTGTCTGGTAGATCTTTTAACCAATCGTAGGTGCCTAGCATTTCGGGGCGATCACCATCAGTATTCATACTACATCCACTACATCCCATGTGCTTAAATTTTTAAATTCAGACAAAAATATCTAAAATTAAGCGCAATTGCTATTTTAAATGAGTCTAAATAAGGAATGCTTCCAGTGATTTCGGTGTTTGCATAACAGCGACAAATTGCGAAATTAAGCTGAAATTTAAGGACTTATGGAATGTAATATAAACTCGGATTTCGGGACATTTTAGTGGCTGTGCTCACGATATCTGTTGTAGGAAGCATTGGTGTTCGCCTGTTTTATTTGCCGGATATAACCTTGTGACTTATACTTTTATGGGCGCAATTGTTCGAGCTTGTAGTTGAGCTTTGGAGGTGGGGTTAGTTTGTTCGTGGGGTGGCTATTTCGGTTCGTCTTGTGCCACCGATTTCGGAGTGGTTTGTGCCAGTGATTTCGGTTCAAACTGTGCCATTATCCCATAGAACGGGATAAGGTT
>NZ_JBSQYS010000035.1:0-51329 GCF_055140945.1 Sunxiuqinia sp. | reverse complement strand
AACTTAATTGGCTTTGCGGCGTGTAATCAATCATATCTGCAGGGGTTTTGAACCCAATTTATATAAAACCGTACATTTACGCCAATCATCAGCCTTGAAAATATGAACAAATAAATGTTGATAATCAGTGTATTATATCTAAGATTTGAGAAAATCAGCAAACCCTACATTAAAGGATTATGGTACAAATAGGTTACAAATGTCAGTACGTTAAACCAAACTGCCAAAGCGGAATCGTGTTCAAATATCCCAGTTCAATGTCGTCTTTTACGACATAAGCTTTATCAATACCCTGGATTTGCTTTAATCCTTTATTTTTTCCACCTACTTCAAATGTGTAATCGTCAATGACAAAATCAGCGACTGGGGATTTGACTACGTCATACTTAACTCTAAGCTGATTCAGAAAAAACGTCTCCCTTATATTTCCTCTATTTGAATGATCGTTTGCCAAGCTGTATATCAAATTCGTATTGTCGAGATAAATTTTATCCACCTTACCCAACCCCCTTATTCCGCCGGTAGAATCCCTCAGTTGTGCGATCATTCCGGCTTCTTCAACAAACAGGCAATAATCAGTGATGTTATTCCGGCTGGCGGAAAGTGCAGTTGCGATACTTGACATATTGGGCTTAAACGGCACACTTTTAGCAATAATGGCCAGTAATTGCTTCAACTTTCGACCAGTGGACACATTCATGCCAGCATACAACGGGATATCGGTCTCCAAAGTCTGATTAACAACTTGTTGTAACCTCATATCAAAGTCTTCCTCCAATGCAAAAGGATAGTACCCTCTTTTTAGATAATCTTCAAAAAACGGTAGTGGATGTTTTACTTCCGGCAGTAAAGCTTTATGGCTCAGAATTTCTTCTAAAGAATACGCTGGGACAGCTATTTGATGAAACAATTGCAAATACTCCCTGAAAGACAAACCTTGCATGTGGTACATGACCGCTCTGCGGCTTAAATCCGAGACTCCTTTGTTGATATCCAATACCGAAGAACCGGTAAATACAAGATGAAGTTCGGGATGATAATCATAGATCAGTTTGAGTTCCTTAGCCCAGTCTTTGTATTTGTGAATTTCATCAATAAACAGGTATTTCCCGCCTTGTTTCACAAAACTACCAGCTAAATCAGTCAGCCTGTTGTCGGCAAAATAGAAATCCTCGGCAGTTACATAAAGCGTCTCAGCAGGATTCAGGTTCTTTTTAATATGCTGCAAAACCAGTGTAGTTTTTCCAACTCCCCTTGGGCCGGTAAGTCCAATCATACGACTTCTCCAGTTTATTTCGGCATAGCTGTAGCGGAAGAAACTGGTATCTGTCTCTCTTAGAAGCTTCTGAAACTGTTCATACAATTTGTCCATAGTCGTTTTATTTACTACAAAAGTAATCAATTTGCACTAACCAAGTGCAATTATTTACATAAAACGCACTATGGAAGTGCAAATCATGATGCAGCTCGATTCTTCATACTTCATTCATACTTTCTCATCTAATAGTAATAGCATTAATCCCAACTCAATTTTCTAAATTCTTCTTTCATGGCCGGACGATTTTTATATTTATCCAGCAAGGATTCTTTTAACCCATTGGCAGCAGGTAATCCACCTTTCAGTCTAGCCATTTGTTTCAAGTATTGCACCAACTCGACATAAACATTCCGCCCTGTACGTTCAGCCTGAATTTCAATCGCTGCTCTATAATATTCCACTAATTCAGCGGGATATTTCTCTTTAAGGTGGTTGGTATATCTCATAATGGTATGAATGCTATTTGAAGAACGGACGATTTCAAACAGTTCATCAATCATTTGTTCTTCAATATAAATCTGTGCTAAATCATCTAAGGATATTCCGCTGCAGTACCCTCGTTTTGTGTTTTTCAATTCAGCAATTAGCTTATTTCTCTTCCCTGGCCAACCCTCTTTGGGGCTTGTTTGCTTATAGATTTTAAAATAATTTATACTTGAGGTGTTTTCAACAAAGAGTTCCCTCGCCAATTTATGATATTTAAAGGTTTCTTTTTGTTGCCTGTACAGTTCAAGCAATTGGTCTTTCCATTGATGAACTGTGCCGGGAGCATCATCCTGTTGTGCTACTTTGATGCCATCAAGTATTAGCTTCTCTGCTTTGTCAGGATTGTTTTCCGACAATGCTTGCTGTACTCTAATTTGACGAAAATCTTCGAAGTGCAGGTAGGTGTCAATAATATTGTCCGCTTCTGCTGTTCTGCCTTCCGATTGTAAAAGGTCTATCTTGTGTCCAAGATAGCTTTGTAAATAATATTTTTTACTCCAACCATCTTCCTTGTCCAACTGAATAATTTGATCATCAATAAATTCGTAAGCAATATCCAGTTGTTTTAACGATGCAGCTGTTTCAAAAAATAATGGTTCCAAACGATCTCCAACACCATAATTTCTGTAGTCAGAATTTTGCACCTGTTCATGCAGCCAATCGAAAATTCGTTCCTTTAATTCATCTGATATTTTGTTGTTAAGAATATTTCCAATGACCTGGAACGACTCGTAGATAGCTCCACCACATTCACCGGAAGAATCATCCATCTGTTGAATGGCCTTTACACTTTCCATTGCAATAGCAGCCGAAATACAAAACGCTTCGTTCATATTACCTTTTGAGTAATAATCATCAGCCTTTATTTGAAATTGGGCAACATCGTTCATGGCTTTATAGCTGCTGCGATAATCAATAAAGCCTCGGTCATCATAATTGTCAAATATTCCATTTATCTGGCTTTGATAATATGGAATGTTATCGGAATTCTGAACCGAAACAGGTTTCGAAAAAGCAAGCTTAATTTGATGCCTGAAATCCTGATTTTTCATCCCATAATCGAGCATGAAATTTCTTAAGTCGTTGGACTTGGCATCCGTTATTAATTGTTCCCAACTTTCCTCCTGTGGTTTTTGGTCAGATGAAATGTAAATGCTGTTTTTCTCGCTTATAGCCAGAGCAACAGCCGCAATATGCTTACATATAGCACCATCATACGGACAATCACAATAATAATTAGTTACATTATTGTGATTGTCTGCTTTAAGCTCCACTTCATAGTTGCCGTAGTTGCCTTCAACTTCGGCGTACCAGCTTCCATTACTACCCTTGTTCAGCTGCAAAATATTTCCATCGTCGAAATAATTCTGTCCTCGTTGCAGTATTTTAGAGGGTATATGATTGATTAACTCCTGTATTGTCATTTTGTTCAATTACTTGCCAATGTCCACCTTTTGCAGGACCTATTCTTTTTAGTTTGCCTTCTTTTTTTTAGTTTGTTAAGGTTGTATTCTACGCCTCGCCTTGACAATTTGGTCACTTCTTCAATTTGTTTTGCTGTAATCTTGGGATTTTCTCTGATTAAAGAAATGATTTTCTCCACAGTTTCTTCCACAGTTTTCCCCGACACTTTCTTCGTCCGACATCTTAAAATCAACCACAACAGAATCAAATTCGATCTGGTATTCCGGCACCGTTGAATTATAAGCTCTCCAGTTCTCTTCTATTTTGTCAAAACCAAAACCTGCATTCTCAGCGAGTTTAACCATGCGGAACAATTTCCCAAACCGATTTGGGTAGCTCGCTTTTTGCAGCTTTTACTTCAAAATCTTCCCATTCGAGGGATGTGAGTTTTTGTATGAGTTCTTCTTTGGCCATCTACTTAAAGCCTTTTTCTTAATAAAATCTAGCGTTGGAAATTGTAGCATCCATTTTCCTTGAGAATTGTCGTGACATGACAAAAGTAAACGATTTTTATAATTTTTCCTGTACTTCTCCCGTTTCCAAATTTCTCAGTTAATTCTTTTTTTACCAATTCTGAAAGCATCCGTTTTACAGTCAGGTTCGGATATAAAGTTGCCCCCACCGCAGGTCTTTGGTGCGAATTGATTCGTTTAAATTCGATTATCAAAAAACGCATAAAATTGTCAAAGCTCAGCTTAATTGAACGCTTAGGAACCCCATGAAGTGAAGGGGATGAAATGGACAAAAGGAAACGGAAAAAATAATGAATGGAAAAAATTGGATGTGTTGATGTGGCGCTTCAAAAAGTTTTAACCGGAGTTTACGCAAGTTAAGTCTTTTTGAAATTGGCATTAAGTGCTGGGTGAAGTCAACTCTTTCAATTTTGAAATGAATGGCTTTATGCCGTAGTCTTTTGGCTGATTTCAGAACCGGAGCTTAAATTTCCTGAGTGGACAATTAAGGTTCCTAATCAGGCAATAAATCGGGACATCGAACCGACTCATCCACAACCACAAAACCGCTCTGAAAATAGATTGTAAAGATCGCTGCCAACAAAGTTATCATCAGAAAAATGGATATGGTGTGATTTCGGGCTCTGTTTTCTGATAAAACGATCAAAAAGTCAATACTTTTGCCCCACTCTTCAGGTAATCAGAAAGTGGTATGCCCATACCTTTGATGTCGAAATCCAACTTTTTCAGGTCGTCGGTTACTCCATAGGCGTTGGCGCAAACAATGCAGGCTTCAATCACAACGCCATCGGTTTGCATGGCCTTCAGTTTTTCCTGAATTTTCAGGTTTTCAGCCGTTAGCTTGGCCGATGGCCCCCAAATGATCAGGGTCACTTCGCTAAACCAGCCGGCAGTTTTTGCGGCATGGGTGTACATTAAGGCAACGCGTTCGGCAACATACGGATCATCGCTTGTCCAAACGATGACGAGTTTATCCGACGTTGCTTGCGGATCGTCTGTTTGTGCTATTGAGTTGCCAAAGGTGAGTACAATAATTGTTAGCAGAATCAGGATTGATTTCATTTCGATTGATTTGATGGTTTAACGTCTAAATTTAATAAAACGGCAAGCAAAAGTTTGGCACTTAGCCTGGTTTTATAATTTGGATTAATATACTCAAACAGAATGGTTCCCGACTGGTCAACCACAAAAACAGAAGGAACAGGCAGGAAGCCTTGGTTTTGCCCGTCGGATACGTCACGTAGCATGCCCGAGTATTTTTCAGGTGATTTAAAAGCAAGGCCCATCGCTTTAGTGAATTTGCCGGAGGCATCCGAGTATAGGCTATAATTCAGCTGCTTTTTCTCGTCTGTCACCTTTAGATTCTCTGGCGAATCGGGGCTAATTCCGATCAGTTGATACCCCAAATTGATAATCTCAGCTTCCACTTCTCGTATTTCCGAAAGGTGGGCATTGCAATAAGGGCACCATCCACCACGATAAAATAGCAGGATGGTGGGTTTCTCTTCAATAATTTGTGCCACCTGGTGTGTTGAGCCGTCCGGTGCTTTTAATGCAATATCCGGGATTGTTTCACCATTCAATAAGGGGGAAATGTCTTCGTCCTTTTCAGGTAATTGCGCGAAAGCCGGAATGCTTACGATTGTGGCAAACAGAAGAATGAGAAGGAATTGTTTTTTCATCATTGCGAATTTAAAGGATGTTACTCTTGGTTTATGCTGGAAGCTTCCCATTCGAATGCTTCAATTTGTTCATCAAGAGGCGTATGCGCAAGATGATTTACATAGTTGCTGATCACTTTCTGTCCGATTCCGACCACCAACTCAAGAACATGCTTCCGGGTATATCCGGCAGCAAGGAAAGCTTTAACATCCTCGTCTGAAGCCCATCCTCTTTTCTCAACCAGAAGGGTTGTGAACTGGCGAAGCGCTTCGAGTTTTGCATCGTTCAGCGGTGTATTGTTCCGTAAGGCTTCAACCATTTCATCCGACAGTTTAAACATTTTGGCAACCATCGAATGGATGGCCATACAGTAATGACAGCTATTGTTGTAACTTACGGTTAGCCAAACGATGTTCTTTTCAACCGGATCAAATGAAGTTTCGTTGAAGAGTTGGTGCATTTGGGAATAGGCTTTCAATACTTCGGGCGATTCGGCCATGATTCCATATAAATTGGGGATAAAACCGTTTTGTTTAAGGGCTCCCTCCAGAATTGCTTTTGATCCCTCAGGGGCTGTTTCAATGGTGTGTAATTTGAATGTTGTCATAATTGTTACTTTTTAATTCTAAGCGCACGCTTAGAAAATGATTAAAAAATTTATTTGATTTGTGCCAGTGCAATAGAAACAAAATCATTTAACTGGCTGCTGTTCATTGTTTTTGATGCGACGGAAATTCCCTGCATCACACCCAGAAAAAAATTGGCTTGTTGTTTTACATTATTGTCCCTGGAAATTTCATTTTTTTTGATGGCATTTCGAATGACATTCTCAAGCATTTCTCGAATGAAATCGTAATATCGATTTATTTCCAGTTCAATATCCTTGTCTTTACTTCCGAGTTCGCCGGCAGTATTCACAATTAAGCAACCTTTTGCCGACAGACCAGCCTCGCTTACCGTAACTGATTTCATTAGAAAGTCTTTTAACTCGGCTAAACCAGCATCATGCCGCAATAAAACCTGAAAACGGTATTTCTTCACAAACTCTCTATAGCTGTGAATGGACTGAATGAACAAGTTCTTTTTATTCTTAAATGAAGCGTAAATAGAAAACTGGTTGATACCCATTTCCTTTTCGAGCATCCGCACCGAAGTGGCTTCGTAACCGTTTATCCAGAATATATTCATGGCTTTTTCAAGCACCAAATCATTGTCGTATGTTTTATTCCTGGGCATATTGATTCTAAATAGGATACAAAACTAAGCAACTGCTTAGTTAATTGCAAGTCATTCGTTAGAAACATTCAGGGTGTTCTGTTTTGACGGGCTTTTCATGCACTTCCATGAACAATTAATTCTTGGGGATGTCTATGAATGCAGTTTTAAAAAAGAAACTAACGGACAGCCAGACTTTTCAACTGCCCGTTAGCTTTTTGGAGCATCTAAAGCATGCGTTAATTCATTGAAAAAGAGCTTACTTGGTAAACGTATAATCCGTGGATCCTGCGGTATGGCATGAAAGGCACATGCCTCCCATTAAATCGGCTCCACGCATTTTCATTCCAGATGACCCGTCAGTTGCGATGGAGCCGTCAGCATTCAGCATAAACCACTCCCAGTCGCCACCACTTGGGTTGAAATCATTCCCACGTTTAACCATTGCCGTAAATTCGTTGACTGAAAGGTCTGGGTTTTTGGAATGTTTGACGATGATTGTTCCCACAGGAAATTTACCACTGACAGGATTTTGCCCGTTTTTGTAATAAATTTCACGGGTTACAGTTTCATCATTTCCGCCATGTGCGCCTCCCAAGGCTGGATCTGGTCCCTGATGGGTAGCTTCAAGCTCCCAACTCATAAAGTTACTGAACGAACTATCCGTTGCAATAAACTCTTCTTTGATCTCGTCATCGTCGTCATCGCCGCACGATTGTAACGATACCATTATTGCAACTGCCATTAAAACTTTAACAAATACTGAATTTTTCATACGCGTCTAATTTTAGTGATAAGCCAATTAGTCGCAGTATTTTCTCGAACCTGACAAAAAAAAGATAAAAAAATCTGATTTGTTTTGAGGAAAATCTCATTCTTTCTGCTTCGATGGGCATTTCACCGTTCCATACGAACAATACACACAGCAATCACCGGGATTGGGGCGCAATATGGCCTGGCAGTTTTCACACTCATAAAAAAACTGACAGCCGTCGGTGGGCATTTCTTCGGTTTTTTGGTGTCCACAATTGGGGCAGCTTAGGGTTGAAAATAGTGTAGTTTTCATAATCGTTTTGAAGAAGTTAATTCCTACAACATCTTCGAAAGCTCTTCTCTTGTTGAGATCTTGTTGAGATCACCGTGAATTTTCGCAATGTTTTTTGAAATTCTTATATTTTTCAACGTTTTTCCGAGCCATCTGCGGGAACATTCCTTTCCTATTTTAATATCCCGCCATATTCAATACCGGTTAAATAGTGCATGTCGCGGTTAAAGGTTACCAAATCGTCGCGGTTAAATTTGCGAAAATCATCATGCCCACATGCCCGTGCCACCACTTTCATCAGTTCGTTAACGGCCAGCAAAAAGGTACTGAGCTGTTTTGCCGAAGTTTCAATGATGATGCGTTGGCGGAGGTTTTCTTTTTGCGTGGCGATCCCCACCGGACAATTGTTTGTATGACAGGCACGCATTCCGAGGCACCCAATGGCCTGTAATGCAGAATTGGACACGGCCACGGCATCGGCGCCCAGCATCAGTGCTTTGGCAAAATCTTCAGCGGTGCGCAATCCGCCGGTGATGATAAGCGCCACATCTTTTGCGCCTACTTTGTCGAGGTGTTTGCGCGCCCGGGCCAGTGCCGGAATGGTTGGAATATTGATGTTATCGCGCAGGATTTTTGGCGCTGCCCCGGTTCCGCCGCCGCGCCCGTCGAGGATGATGTAGTCGGCTCCGGCTTCGAGCGCAAAATCAATATCTTTCTCGATGTGACTGGCGGCTATTTTAAACCCTACCGGAATTCCGCCGGTTTGCTGCCTTACTTCATTGGCGAAATCAGCAAAATCTTTGGCAGTAAACAAATCGGGAAAAGCCGCCGGACTGATAGCGGGTTCACCCTTTTTCAACCCCCTGACTTCAGCAATTTCACGGCTAACTTTATTTCCCGGAAGATGTCCGCCAGTTCCGGTTTTTGCGCCTTGTCCGCCCTTAAAATGAAAGGCCTGTGCTTTTTTCACCTTGTCCCAGCTAAATCCAAATTTCCCCGATGCCAGTTCGTAAAAATAGCGGGAGTTGTTTTCCTGCTCTTCGGGCAACATGCCGCCTTCGCCGCTGCAAATACCGGTTCCAGCCATTTCTGCTCCTTTCGATAAAGCAATTTTTGCCTCGCGCGACAACGCTCCAAAACTCATGTCAGAAACAAATATTGGAATTTCGAGGGCAAGCGGCTTTCTGGCATTTTTACCAATAGTAACTTTTGTGTCCACAACCATCTCGTCGGTTAACGGGCGTTTCCATAACTGAGCCGGGAGGAATTGAATGTCTTCCCATTTGGGAAGCGTATTTCGGTCAATGCCCATGGAAGCCGAAAAACCATGATGTCCAATATTTTTCAGGGCATTTTTTGAAAGTTCCTTGATGTAAGCAGTATAAGGTTCAGTCGGTTCGGGATGGGTGTCGGCATAAAGTCCCTGGTATTTTTGGCGGTTAAAAGGTTGCGGGTGTTTTTTGAGGAAAGCATCGATTTCAGCTTCATCCACCCAGACAAAACCGTCTTCAGTTTTTGTGGTGAATTTGTGAAGGGCCTCTTTGTCGTTGTATTCTGAAACGCCGGTATCGAGCCGGTAATCCCAGCCGTGAAGCCCGCAAATAAGATTGTGGCCTTCCACATGTCCGTCAGCCATTAGTGCGCCACGGTGGAGGCAACGGCCATACAATACTGAGTTATTTCCGTCATAACGGACAACCACCAGGTCAAGATCTTTCACAATGGCATGAGCTGGTTGCCGGTCATGAAGGTTTTTTACTTCGAAGAGTTTAATTGGATTTTTCATAGTATGAATATTTGCCCGCTGATTTCGCTGATTTTCGCAAAGGTTTTAATTGAAATCTGTATTCTTTTCTGTGTTTTTCTGCGTCATCCTCCGGAAATTTTTTTTTCTCCCGCTGATCTCGCGGATTTTCGCAGATATTTTATTTGTACTCTTTATTCTTATCTGCGTTCATCTGCGCAATCTGCGGGACATTTTCTAATTTCATTTCATCTTTTTCAACAAAATCTCAATTCCCGTTTCAAAAAAGTCTTTCACCAAGTTATATTGATTTACGGCAGACTGTTCTTTGATGATTTCTGAAGTTCCCAACACGGCTCCGTTCCAGTTTGGCATCATCCACTTTCCGGCAGGTAGTTTTACCAGATTGGGTTCAATGTCAAGCGGATTTTCAGACCAGAAACTGAGGTAAAAATAGGGTTCGGGAACCATGCTGTCAGGAATGGCCAGACCAAGTCCGATGGTTTTTACCGCTGCGTTTTTTTCATTCCGGCCAATAGTGGCAAAAGTCCCAGTGTCGAAATGGTGGGGCCAGATGCGAACCGGTTCAACATCTGAAAAACGGGCAGCCAGTTCATTGATGATCAGCCGGGAATTGTGGCGGTAGCGGATGTTTTCAGAAACGGCATCATCACTTGCCAGGGCAAAATATTTACCCTCTTTTAATCCTCCGGTTGGCAACTCGTAAGGCTGTTCGGTTTTTAACTGCGAAACATCAATTTCTTGGTTTTGAAGGACTGATTTAAACTCCTGAAAAGCTTCCTGAAAGGTTTTTCCTTCAATCGAGATTTCAGGTTTTGAAATGTTGTTTTCATCCAAAATCTGCACCGTTTGGTTTCTCAGTTTCACTCCAATTGTCCATCCGGCAGGATGAGCATTTCCGAGAAGCATCTCTTTTTCAGGAATATATTGCATGTTGATGTTGCTTCCATCGGGTTTTTTGGGGATGAGGTATCGGCCTGTCAGCGCAATAAACTGCGCGGCCAGGTGCTGTTGAAGAAGTTCGTTTTCCAAATCCTGATTAAAAGGAATGGAAAGCAATTGCCAGTTGTTGCTTGTTTTTTGTATCATAATCTAAAATTTTGCTCGCAAAGGCGCAAAGTTTTTTTCTCCCGCTGATTTCGCTGATTTTCGCAGAGTCTTTAATTGTTCAATTTCTTCTTTTTCCGCGTTCATCTGCGTGATCCGCGGGAATGTTCTTTTTTTTCGCTGATTTCCGCAGAAGGTTTAATTTGTTATCCTCATTCTTTTTCTGCGTTCATCTGCGCTATCCGCAGGAATATTCTTTTATTTTTTCTCCCACAACGAATCCACAAAGTAATTCCGTTGGTCGGTGAAATTTTGCACCACCTTAAAACCGTGATTTAACGCCAGTTTCTCAATGGTTTGAAAGTCGTACTTCCTTGAGCGTTCCATGAAAATGGCTTCCCACTTTGCAAAACGGAAGGATTTTTCGAGTGCACCCAGCTGAACGGTTTGTTCGGTATTCGAAATCAGGAAACTTTTTACTTCACCGGTTTGCGGATTGTAGGTCGTTTGCTGTTCGAACTTTTTAATATCGAAATCGGCATTCAATTCACGGTTGAGCCGAACCAGGTGGTTCAGATTGAAACGGCGCGTGTGCCCGTGCGGGTCGTTGTAGGCATCCATGATTATGCCGGGCGATTTCTTCAGGTCGAAGCCAATGAGAACTTTGTCGCCGGTATTAGAATATACTGCAAGCTGGCTCAAAAAATCTGTGGTTTCTTCATCTGAAAAATTTCCAATGTTCGACCCCAGAAATAGAATGATTTTCGGAATGGCAGCATGTCCGTTCAGGCTTTTTAGCTTTCGGAAATAATCGCCGGTTTTTGCTTCAACTTGTAACGCGGGCAACTCGGTTTTCAGGCTTTGTACCAGTTCGTGGTTGGCCTTTGCACTGATATCAATGGGATTGTATTGAAAATTGATAGCTTTCTCAACCAGGTACTTCAGCAGGATTTTGGTTTTCAGACCGTCGCCCGAGCCCAATTCGACAAGGTTAAACAACTTGTTTCCACGACAGATTGCCTGTTTGATTTCCTCTTTTTGCGATGAAAATATTTCATGCTCGCAATCGGTGAGGTAGTATTCGGGCATATTCATGATATCCTGAAAAATGCGGCTTCCCTCGTCGTCGTAAAAATATTTCGATAAGAGGTATTTGGGGTTTGAGGAAAGCCCTTGTATTGTATCGGTGCCCAATTGTGAGAGCAGTAGTTTTTGTTCCATGATTTTATATTTCTCGCAAAGGCGCAAAGTTTTTGTTTTTTCCTCCCGCAGATTTCGCTGATTTTCGCAGAGTCTTTATTCTTTTCTTTTTCTGCATTCATTTGCGCTATCGGCGGGACATTTTTTCTTTTTTCTTAGCTTGGCGTGAGGTTTTCTTCCGGCACACCGGTTTCATACGGGTTTTTCGGGTCGTTGCTCCACTCAAACCAACCACCATCGTACACAGAAACACGCGGCCAGCCCATTAGCCAGGCATTAAACCAGGCCTCACTGCCGCGCCAACCTGTTCCACAGTAAAATGCCAGGTGCTTATCGGGCGTGATTCCGTTGTTTATCCAAATTTCTGCTGTTTCGTGAAACTCACGGGTAGTATGGTCCACATTACGGTAATTTTCCATGTGGTAGGCATCCGAGCCGCAATCAGCAAACACGGCTCCTGGAATCCGGCCTTTTGCTTCGATATAATTGTATCCGCTCACTTCTCCAATGTACTCTGGGTAACTGCGTACACATACCAGCTCGGCATTGGGAGCAGCAATCATTTCTTTGGCTTCGGGTGTGTCCACGGCCAGTTCGGGTTTTTGCGGAATGGAAGCGCCAAAATCGGCAGCCTTCTTTTTTATTTCATCAGTAAACGAAGTTTCAAAACCGGCATCTAACCACGATTGAAAACCACCATTCAGTATCCGTACGTCTTTCACTCCGGCATATAACATGATGAAGGCGTTGCGGATGGCGCCAATATCTCCGGCAGCGCTGCCCGGAAATTGGTCGTCGTTGTCGGGATCCATGTATTTTCCATATAAGATCACAGTCGTATCAGCAGTGATTCCGTGTTCTTCCAGCGCTTTTTTTAATTCTTCGGGCGAGCGGCGATTCCAGGTGTCTTCGGCTTCCAGAGCATTGGTGTCGATATCGATTGCCCCTGGAATATGGCCGCTTAGGTATGCGTCGCGATTTCGGTAATGTGCGTGGGCAACAACAAAGTTGTCATTTTCATATTCAGTAGGTTTTCTTCCCGAAATCAATTGGTTTACCCATTCCGCTGAAACCAGTTTTTTGTACCGTTCAAGTTTCTGCATGGGTAAGTCGGGATTGACAGCCCATTCATCCACAAAATGATTATAAACAAAAACCTTTTCATAGCCCGATTTTAAAAAGCGTTCGGCTACTTCTTGCGTTTCTTCGGACGAATAGCCATAAACGACAATTTCATTTTCGGGCAGAATATTTTTGCGACGGACAATTTCTATCCAGTCGATGTACTTTAGCCATTTTACAGGCAGGCTTTTTGCTCCTGCAATGTGGCCGCCACGTGTTTCGTTATTAAGTTTCCAGCCGTTGTAGGCCTCCACTGGGCGGACATCGATGATTTTTACTCCTGATGTTGTTAGATGTCTGAAGAGTTCTGCTGTTGTTTTTTCGGTAACCATAAAGAATCTGTTTTTATAAGTTTTTATAAAATTGGCTTCTCTTTTGTTCCAGTAGATTTTTAAAGATTTCTTTACTCTTCCACTACCTTAACGCCTTTCCAAAATGCAACACGCCCCCCGATACTGCTGGCTAAGCCTGAAGGTGTTGGATAATACCATACGGCATCGGGGTTTTCTTTTCCATCCACTTCCAGGTTATAATACGAGGCGGTTCCTTTCCAATGACAAACAGTTTGGGTGTCACTTTCGTTTAGAAACTCTTTTTTTACTGATTCAATTGGGAAATAGGCATTCCCTTCGACGTTTACAATGTCATTGCTTTCGGCAATCACTTTACCGTTCCATATTGCTTTCATAATCTCATTTTAATGTTCTGAATTCAAAGTAAATCAAGCGGCTCATTTTGTGAGCTCAAGAGCCCTAACGATCTCATCAACAGTGGAGCGTTTTTTATAATCGGAATCAAAATGCCGCCACACGATTTTTCCTTTGCGATCAATCACATAGGTTGCTGGAATGGGGAGTTGTTGACTATCATCCGAATGGGCTTCTTTTAGTTTTGCTCCCAACAGTGTATTGTAAATAATTTTGGAAAGGCTGCCGGGCTGAAATGTGACATCATACGCATCGGCTATCTGATAGTCTTTATCGTAGAGCAGTGAAAAACGAACACCTGTTTTCACCGCTGTTTTCTGCAAGTATTCCGGTTTTTCGGGCGAAACGGCGACAACCGTGGCTCCTTTTTCCATCAGCTGTTGCAGGTTTTCCTGAATTTCACCTAAGTGCTTGTTGCAAAACGGACACCACTGGCCGCGATAAAAAATAAGCACTACCGGGCCTTTTTTCAATTCTTCTGAGAGCTGAAACGTTCTTCCGTCGGCATCTGTTGCCTGGAAATCGGGGGCTTGCTGTCCCACTGTCAACCCGTTTGCTTCTTTTGCTTTTCTGTAATTTTGTGCTGCTAGATTTGTCATGGTAAAAAATATTATTAAATTGATAATGCCTGTTTTCATCCTGATTGCCCTTAAATTTTAATGAGTTGAATAACTGCTACCGTCATCAACACAAGACCGATGACGCGGTTAATATTGGATGATAGTTTATGTGCGCGGCTTACAACTCTTAATGCGAGGAAAGCATAAATTTTAAGAATGGCCATTTTTGCCAGCCAAACTCCGGCCAGGAAAAACAAAATTTCGGGTAACGATGAGGGTAGAAGTTGTTTTGCTGAAAGAACGGTAGCGGCGAGAAGCCAGAACAGCAATACCTGGATACTGACGATATTTAGCAAGGCTCCTTTCAGAAAGCCAACGGATTTTCCCTGTTCTTTTTTAAGTTTTCCTTGGTTCTTTTTGAACCAGAAAAACAAACCGAACACCAGTAAAACGGCAAAAACAAAATACCGTACCATCGGATTTCCCTCAAAAAACTCTGAGAACCAAGCCCCGGCTACAAGCGATGAAAGCGCAAAAATCACTTCAACTACCGACGCACCGTGTGCAATTGCCGTTGCTTTTTGCGAGCCATTTTTCAATGCTGTATCAACCACCGAAAGGTTCACAAGTCCCAATGGCACTGCCCCAATGGTAGTGGCTGCCAGCGCTATCAAAAAGTAGATTACTCCGGTGTCGTTCATGATGGATTTTTATAAGATGCTGTTCAATGTCTTTTCAAGTTCGTCGCGCGAGGTCAGTCCGTTTTTGGTGTAAACCGCTTTGCCGTTGTTGTATAGCGCCAAATAGGGTACTCCCTGTATTTTCATCTCTTTCACCAGTTTTTTACTGGCATCCACGTTCACCTTCACAATATTAATCTTGCCGTAGTATTTTGCTTTTAGTTCGTCAACCATGGGCATCATCTGTCGGCAGGGACCACACCATGGTGCGTAAAAATCAATAAACACCGGCTTTCCCGATTCGATCAACCGTGCCAACTCTTCGTAGTCCATTTTGTTTTCGGTGTCGGGTTTGGCATCGGGATCAATTAAAACCGGAAGGTTTTGTAATTCCCAGTCCATGATTCCGTGTTCGAGGTTGTAAACGTTTTTGTAGCCGTTTTCAACAAGCGTTTTAGCTGCTTTTTCGCTGCGCCAGCCGGTGTTGCAATACAAATAAATGGGTTCGTCTTTGGGCAGCATCAGTAAGTCTTTTTTAAATCCGAACGAATAAAAGCTGAGCTGCCCGGAGTTGGCAATGTGTCCGTTTTTGAACTCCGAAAGGGTGCGCACATCAAGTAAAACTCCACCTGGGGTTTCTGCGAGTTGGTTGAATTCAGCGGGGCTTACCTGCTTTATTTTTGGGGGTTGTGCGAATGATAAAAATGTGCTTATCGCAAATGATATTGACATGACGGTTCGTTTCATTAGGAGACTATTTTTTGTTTTTAGAATAGACGTAGAAAAACGAAATCCTGACAGGAACCAGGATTTGAAATTTTGTTGGCGGTTGGCGAAAAGCCCATTTGGGCAGGTTAAGGTACTAAGGAGAGCGTGGCGGCTGACTTCTTCTCTGGTTTGAAATACGCTTTGCTCAGAAGACTCTCGCGGTGGCGTTTTTTCTGAAAGTCGAAACTTTCGGTTCTTTCGAATTCAATGATATGTCCATCTTGCCTAATCCTAACTTTCCGGCAATGGCTTAAGTGTTCAAACCGGAAAGCTTGATCCATGCGAAAGGCTTGCTGATTGCTGATTCTAAACCTGCCCCGGCATTCCAGTTTCCCTTCGGGCGAAAACCGTGTAATTTCAAACTTCTTATCATTGGCCACGACAATACTGAACCAGGATCCGGCACCTTCGCCTGCCAGCCATTTGGCTGTGAGAGGTAAATGCACTGGCCGTTTTGGTTCGGGCAAAGTGGTTTTCAACAGCCGTTTGTCCGAGATCGGCTGAGGTGAAAAAGCAGGGAAGGGGAGTAGCTTTGGAAGAATGGCCCGGTTTCGAAATGACTTCACATTGTTCATTGGAGTTGGGGTTAATGGGACGCGAAAATTCAGTTTAAAAGCTGCCAGCCATGACGGTTTTCCGGCGCGAATGGCGGTATTGACAAATCGCGAACAGTTACTTCCGTTCAACGTGAATGGCCCATACCGGATCGGGCTTATTTGTTGCAACTGATTGGCTTTGGCAAATGCCTTGGCAAAATCGACCCGGCCATACGAAGCGTGAATCGCACCCTCGCCATGACACTCCGGATTCTGCTGCAATTCGGTCAGGATCTCCTTAAAATTTACGATTTGTTTTCCATTGGCCGAGACACAAGCCTTGGTGTGGATTCTGAGTCCGTCATCAGTGGCTGCACTGCGGACACGCCCATGTTGAAACGGGGTGTGATACCGGCCAAAATCGAAATAATGACAATGCTGTGTCTTCCGGTCAACCAAAACCAGAGCGGCGTGCCCAACCCGATAGAAATGGTTTTTGTTGATTCCGATTCGCAACAAAAGATCGTCGTACCAGGCGCCCGGCTGTTTGCACCAGGTTTCGGGCCAGGCGATGGCGATGGCAAATCCGGGATGTTTTTTCTGAATGTTCATGTCGTCACTTCTTTGCTAAACTGCTGTTGCAGATCATAGTAGGCCATCCTGAATTTTCCTTTTTCAGGCACGACCTGGGTGATGCTTACCGTTTTCAAGCCGCCTTCGCGCTCCATAACCACGTCGATGTCCGAGTCGTTGGTGTGGCTTCCTGAATGAAATTCAAAAATTTGTTTCGGAGAAATTGGTCCATTTTGGTTTGCCAATAACCGTTTAAACCACTGGCGGCGCAATTTTCGGTGCTCCTCATCGTACAAGGTTACCGACGACCAAATGGCCGGTTCATCCGGGGGCAGATCCCTCAGATGCTTGCCATGGCCATCCCAGATAAATTCACTCAGGTGGCTGATGCTGCCGGATTGTATTTCAAGGGTAATGATTGTGAAAGGTTCAACATTTCTCAGGTTTTTTACCTGGAAAAAATCGGCTGGAGTTAAAACTGATGACGCCAGTTCGATCAACACAGTTCCGCGGCTTTGGGCATAGCGCGTTTTTTTCTGATGGGCTACAAAAGCTCCGTTCAGCAAACAGCAAAGCCGTCCACGATCGTTGGACGCGATCCATGACCCGCCAGCTTGCTCATCCTTGGGAAAACATACATTCATGCCATTGACTTGGTAAATCTGAGGCGGAATGGTGGGCCGAAATGATTTTTCATCCCTGTTCGAAGTCAGAATAAAACCATCAGTATTTGTTGGTGGTATGTAAGTTACAGTGCACATTAGTTTTCGCGGTATCGAATGGTTGAATAAGCCACGCCAAAGTTCTCACTGGTCAACCCGCTCAATCCGAGCATCATTAAGCCAGCTTTAATGATGGCCTGGTGGTGAATGCTGTGCTCAATGCAGTAGGCCAATTCGCGACCAACTGAACTCATAATGGTGTTTTGCGTGGAGCCATCGGCCGTAAAATCACCCTCGAATTTCACGGCAAGCGTTTCGTCGAGGGTGTCAATTCCTTGCAACAAGCGGTCGATGGTTTGAATGGCAAATTGCTGATCCTTTTCAATCCGGATATCGCGCTGGCGTTTGTCGTAACTGATGGTTCCGGAAAATGAACCAGACACCAGCAACAAGTAAAACTCCAGAATATGCCGGATGTGCTGCCCTACGGATGAGCCAGACAAAATTTCGTTTTGCCGGGTATAATTTTCGTTGTTTATGGCCTGAAGCATCTCTTTGAGTTGCTCCAGGTTTTCTTTGGCTACGGCTTTCATATGTTTATTTTTAGTTCTTGGAATAGGCCGTTTGGACGGTTACTTCTATCGTCTTGGCAATGTTCGACGAGGGTTTCCCTTTTACGAATTCAATCCCATAATCGGCTAAGGTCACGTCGAACGAGCTTTGTGTTTCTACCTCACCACCTTTTACGGTCACCGACCCCATTTCATGAACGGGCTTCGTGACCCCTTTAATGGTCAATTCTCCCTCGACATGGGCTTCATAGGAACCATCGCTTCCGAAATCTATTTGATCGATATTGGTGATTTTCCCCGTTAGTTTGGCTTTAGGAAATTCCTTGGTGTTCAGGAAATCTTTGCCGTTGAAATGCTTTTGCATCAGGGCTTTTTCGAATTCGAAACCCTGCATCGGAACAGAAAACACGACCTCGCCGGTTGAGGTGTTTAGGGTACTCACCGCTGTGGTGTTGTTTGCTTCAATGTCTTCGGCCGGTGTGGTTGAGAAGAATTTAATGTGCGATTTTGAACTCACCAGTTTTGACTGACCTGTGGCCGAAATGGTTGCAAATAAGGCAACTGCTATTGTTAATAAGACTAATTTTTTCATGACTTCTAAATTTTGTTATAATGAATATTTTACTTTTTATGATTTTTATTTTGTTACGATATCACTTTTTTCAAGGATTACATTTTCGTACAGTTCCAGGTCATCGTCATAGGCAGCGCCCGAGCGGATGACGCCCTTAATGGTAACGCTTTGTCCTACCTGTAATTTTTCGGCATTGGCGCTGGTTTCGGGTAAGAAGCTGGCACTAACACCGGCTTTGTCGGCTGCACTTTTTAGCAGGACTACTTTTTGGCCGTCGAAATTTTCTGATATTTTGCTAACTTCCCCGCTTACTTCCAGAACTTTCGAATCGCCATCGGCAGCCAGGTACTTCGTGTTTGCCGCGGCTGCATCAGCTAAATATTCGGCTACGAGTTGCGAACTGGTCAGGTTAAAATCCGACTTGGCAGATTGTACGTCGCGGTGCGGCATGTTGAACAAGTAGAGGACAACTGCCCCGGCAATTACAATCCCTGCAACTACCGTGATTATCCCTGCCCGGATGATTTTTTTCTTTTTCATTTTGAATTTCTTATTTGTTGATGATTTGAACAAACAGTCGTAACAAACGCAAATCCTGACAAGTATTTTGATTTTTTTTTCTACTGGTTTTCAAATAAAAAGGCGGAACTAAGTAGCTCCGCCCTGCTGTTTAAATTATTCAATGCTTATTCCGCTCCCCGCTTTGCCGTGGCAATCGCTTCGGCCAGTTCTTCATTGGGTTTGGCAACGCTAACTTGGTTAATTAATTCTTTGCTTTCCGCATCAAAAAAATAAACCACGCCGGTTCCTTTATGGTCGGCCATCACTTTGGCGAGCCCAACTTTTTCCAATGCTTCTGCTGATTTCTTTTTGCTTTCGTCATCAGTCAGGTCATTGGCGATAAAATGAATGGCCATATCTTCGTTATTGGCCTTAAAGGTTTCCATGGCGCGCATCCCATTTTTCTGACAGGTCGGACACCATTCGGCTTTGTTGACCACAGCGATAACGTTTGAGTCTGTCCCGGCAAAAGCAGAAACGCTGACCAGTGCGATAAGAATAAAACTTGCAAAAATTGATTTTACTGTTTTCATGATTTTGAATTTTTAGTGATTCAAAAGAACAGTCGGGCAACATGGTTATTCCTGACAGGAGTTGGTCAGAAAAATAATCTCCAGTGCTGTATGGGACAATTTAATACAGGAAAGCCAAGCCTTTTCCTGGTTTTTTCTTGAGAACTTGCTTCTGTGTCATCATGCTGATTTCCCCATTGAAGTACTTCAACGATTCATCGAACATAAATTTCCGGAAGATGTCTTGGTTTTGCTGTTGCCTTGTTTGCTCAAGCGCTTCGAAGTAGCGCGCTTTATCTTCGGCCAAAACCGGGGTGATCGGGTGTTTATGATAATGTTGAACGTTCAACGTACTTATCTTTTATTTCCTGTAAGCGTTTCATGTATCAAAAATAAATATAAAATTAGCTTAAAGGAATAATACGAAGGACTTTTGTTTCAACGAATTAAATTTGAGCGGGCAATGGGGGAGCGAATGAATTATTGAACGATCACCGCCCGGCTGATGACCACGTCGTTTAGCATGCCATCGCATTTTCCCCGGATGGTGATGGTTTCTCCGGCTGCTGTCTGGTTTGTTAGTTGTTGATTGGCTGCGACAAAACTGCTGTCGAGGTAGACGCTGACACCGAAAAGCTCGTCTTCCAGGATGATTGCGGTGCCCTGTTCGCCTGTTTGTACAGCAACAACCTCTCCGAGCACTTCAACAACTTTGCCCGAATACTTGGCATTGGCGGCTGCTTCGTCCTCTGTAAAATCTTTCAGAAGTTGTGTCGAGCTGAGTTTAAATTCCGGCTTCGTGTTTTCCAGGTTTTCGTGTGGTTTCAAAAATACGTACCAGTATGCTCCTGCTCCGGCAACAACCGCAAGCACGATGAATATCAAACTAATTTTATAAGCAGGTTTCATATCTATCTGTTGTAAGGTTCGTAATTCACATTCACTGCTACCTTCACTTCTTTGGCGATCTTGTCGCGGACCAAAGCCGGAATTTTAATTTCAAAATCTTCGGCTGATACAACAAAGTCGCAGGTCCCGGCAATCTTGCCGTTTTGGGGATACAAAACTGCCTTTGTGCTGATTTTCTTGGTCACACCATGCAAGGTGAGTTCTCCTTCAACGTTGGCTTCCTGCGCTTCTTCTTTGGACAGGTCAATGGCTGACCAGTTCAGGATTTGGCCTTTGAAAACTGCTTTTGGGTATTTCGACGATTCAATAAAATTCTCGTTGAAATGTTCCTCCATGAGGGCATTCTTAAACTTGAAGGATTTCATCAGAGCCGCAAAGTTCAGCTCCCCGTTGGTGGTTTTTAAAAACGAGGTGACTTGATTATTCTCAGCATGGATTGTTTCCAGCGGGGTAGACGAATCGAAAATAACCGTTCCTGTTTTGGTAAAATATATTTCTTGTCCGAATAACCCGGTTGTGAATAAGATTACAAAAATTGATAGTACAAGCTTTTTCGTTACGCACAAATTACTCACCCTCTTTGGGCCTGGGTTTTGCGTTCTCTTAATCGTCGTTTTCATAATTGGGTTGTCTTAATTAATAGCTACTGGCCTTTTTATCAAAGGAGAACACCCTGGAAACGTTGAAGCCAAAATGGATTCCACCATCATCCCAGTTGTGGTTGTCCTGTCCCCAAATAAAACCACCTTCGCGCATGGCCAGCGAGTTGGTGAGCATCAACTGAAAAACGTGCCCGCCAGTTTCAATATCAACGCCAAACGAAAGTGCATTTGGATAATCGACAGAAGCATCATCGGAGCGGAACGCGTAAAAATATTCGGCATTGATCGCCACCCGGTTAGAGATTTTGTAGCGTCCACTGGCTCCCAAAGCATATAAATCATTGTCGTCCCGGGTGGTTGGAGTCAGATTTTTGTGGACAAGGGTTGGCGATAATTGCAGGCTCAACTGATCGTTGAATTTCCGCGCGATCAGTAACTGGTGCACGTAAGTCAGCCTGGACGAGAACAGATTATCCCGCTCCAGATTTGTCCATTTCGTTGTGAAGATTTCGGTCGATCCCATGTACGATAAAAAGACGGGGACACTGTTCGATCCGGCTGTCTGGCGCAAGAGTTTTAACTTGACAAATCCGTCATAAGTCTTTAGCAGGTTGCTGCGGCCCACGCCAGCCATTAACCAATCTTTCAGGCCGTATTCGAGGCTCAGGTGGATGGTGGCCTGGTCGAGACCAAAAAATTCGTAGGCGCCGCCATTCAGTTCCCCAAACCGGTGCGAAATACGAAAATCAAGATGTTTGGCTTTCATTTGCTCCACCGAATGACCATTAATGACGCGGGTGGCCTTGAATGCGGCGCTTTCGTAGATCTTTCCTACCGATGTTTCTGCGTCCAGTAACTCATCCAGGTCTTGCCCCGTCGAAGCAAAAGGGACCAGAAAAATCATATAAAGGATTATTTTCTTCATGTGGTTTTATTTAGTTGTCTGCAGCTCCTTCGTTAATCCAGGCTTTTATTTTTTCGATGGAACAATCGTCCAGTTTGGCACCAACCTGGGGCATGGGCGTGAAACCCGGTGAATGACTAATTGCGCCGACCAACTTCCCGTTGTTGATCTGAATCATTAGTTCGCTGTATGTTTCCAGATTGATCCCCGATCCAAAAGTGTTGGCGTTGCTGACTGAATGGCAGCTGTAACAACTGGCCGTTAGAATGGGCTTGACGGTTTGAGAATAGGCCACGTTGCTGGTGTCGCAGTCTTGCTTGTCTCCATACAATTCTTCTTCGTTATTGTATTCGCAACTGACTAGAAAAAATGAGAAAGCCAGCAGCCCCAGCCATGAGGTAAATTGCTTCATTGTTTCAATTTTAGGTGACTAAAAAATATCTCTTTCGGATGAGATTTGTATTACAGTCGGATGACCTTCGAAAACCTGACAATTTTTTTGCGATTTATTTCAGGGATGGATCAATTCAGCATAGTGTTTGTTGGTTTCAGGACTGATCACGTGCAACTCCACCCGCGAGATTTTCGGTAGCAGGAAGGTACCTCCATCAAATTGAATAAAGATCCGCTCAACTTCAACGGTTGCTCCGTTAACCAAAGTAAAAACATGGTAGCGTCCATCAGCGGTTTTTTGGAGCGTCATTACTTTTGAAAAGGCGGCAAAGCGGAAGAGGGCCTGATCATCCGTAATGTTCAGAAAACTCAACCCATAGGAAAGTTTCCGCTGAATTCTTGTCAGAGGTTCGACCGCTCCGTCTTTGGTGTGCCTGATCCAGAAAATATCGATGGGGTTTTTCTGATCCAACTGACCTTCATCGGTCACACGTACTTCGTAATAGATTTCATCGGCATCGCGGCTTCGTTCAATTTTGAATAAGGCCTCCTTTTTGCTGGTTTCGTTGCCGCCTGCTGCTTCAAATGCCTGCACGATGAATATCAAGACCAGGACGATCGCATGTTTTCGTGGAAAATAGTTCATGGTTAACGCGATTAGAAAATAGTGATCTCGGGGTAAAAAGCGGCAAACGAAAACCAATAGCCCATCATTTGAAGCACCGGTGTCAGTGTTTGTCCGGTTCGCAGACCATCTACGGCGCGCCCAAACACATCCCATTTGTTTCCTTCATTGTCTTGCAAAAGGCCATTAACACTCGCTTGTAACGCTTGAAACTCGAGGACCGTACCATCCGGAAGTTTTCGATCGAAGGCAACCATCAGGTTATTGGTTTTGCTTCCGGCCACCACCAGTTGGGTACCTTCAAACGTGTCGTTGATGACTTCCAGTTGGTCGGGAAAATTTTCGAAACGATAGGCTTTGGCCTTTTCACCAATCACGACTCCCAGCACCCGTTCTTTGGCATCGAGACGGCCATCGGTGCGGCTTACCGGAAAGAGCAGATTGCCGGATGTTTTGTAGTTTCCGTAGGGATAATTGCCATAGTTCCGGTTGTGCCCCGTATTGGTTGAAACCACTTTGGTTGAAGGGTACAGTTGTTTCCAGGTTTTCCAGCTTGTTTCAACCAGGTTGTAAGTGTTTGCTGATGTTCCAATCAGCTCACCGTTCACCGATTTCAGCAAAAGTTGCGACCAGTTGCTGTTGGTTGACCGGTCGTAGGGGATGATGTTCGAGTTGTAAAGCAGGCCGGAAACCCCAACGGTGGTTTTTGTTCCGGCAACGTTCCGGTCCCAGCCAATACCCGTTCCGGTGAGCGGACAATAGATGACCGCTATGGAATGGTTGGCTGTTTCGTCGTTAATAATTTCGTGCCAATCGAGAATGTCGTGGGGATAGGCACGCACATCGCTGCCATCGGCAAATCCCAATACCAGGTCGTTGTCGGTTAAAAATGTGGCTTCCTGTGCCGTAATGAATTGGGGAGCCGAAAGTGCCGGAATACCGTCTCGTCCCGGTCCACCGTCGCGTACTTCATTTTTAGGAATCAACCACTCACCGGAATCTGCTGATCCCGGAGGATTGGTTCCTGCACTCATTTCATCTTCACCGCAAGCTGTTGCCAAAAAGGCAACGGTCAATAAATAAATCAGTATTGTTTTCATCTGTTTCTTTTTTAATTGGTAAACATTGACTTTTTCTTCAGCGGCAGGTTGAAAAGTACTGCTGCTGTTAATTTATATGAGGTGGTTAGTTGTGTGCCATCCAGTTTCCGGTAAAGCGGAATGTCTCCGGAAAGCCTGAGCGACAAATCGGGAGAGAAACGGATATTGACTCCTGGAATGGCATAAACCCACTGCCCGCCCGAAGAGGGGAAAACCCCACCATCAATCATGTCTTCCGTTTGTTTCCGGTAGCGGAAAAAGGTGAAGACATCGACCGGGCGTTTGACAAACAGGCTGTAATTCAATCCCAGGTTGAATTGAAATTCGTTGCCAAATTGATAAGTCTGGCTGTCGTTATAGTTCCTGTTTTTTCCCGAATACCGAAAAGTTGTCACCGCTACCAGCCCGAGATTGGGATTTTTCAAGAAACGATTTTTCTGAAACGAGCTCCAGAAAATGCCATCCAGCGAGCCGGATCCGGGTTGCATATCGGCAGCCATGTCCAAGCCCTGGTTGTTTGTAAAATCAGTTTTTGCAGTTGGTATTTTTGGACCGGCACCAACCACCCAGTCAATATCCGATCCTTTTTCAGGATTGATCAGGCGGTACTTGGCCAGTAAAACCACATCGCCCAGTCCTTGCGCTGCCGTAAAGTCTTCGGTTCCGCCAAAAGCCTGGATGTTTCTTTCCTGCCGGATAAATGGCAAAACACCCGTGAGTGAAAAGCGGTTGGTTAGCCCGTAGTTCACTTCAATAATGGATGAGTGGGTTATCCGGCTGCGGGTTTGGTCGTCGAGTTGTTCCGAGATGTCGACCAAATCATTCAAAGCATTGTAATCATAGGTGACCAAAATCTGCAGGGCCTGGTTTTCGGCCGCACCCAATCCCAAACTACCGCCAAGTGGAACGCCTCCTGAACAACAGGTTTGCGCATGCAATAAAACAGGGGCAGCCATCATCCAAAAAAACGCCAAAACCAACACTGCTGTTCGAACCCTTCGGCTTTGAGATCCCTCAATAGTTGCTGCCCCTTTTGTCTTCATGGCTTACTTGTTCAGTATTTGTTCCCCGATTTCAATCAACTGTTTTGGGTTTCGGTAACCAGCGGTTTGAGCGATCAGATTGCCCTTGCTGTCCAGAAAAATCAGGCTTGGATAACCTTTGATCCGGTACTTCCGGGCCAGTTCAATGCCTTCGCCTTTTTCACCGTCCACCGTCACATTGATGAAGTTGGCGTTGTAGAATTCGGCCACTTCGGCGTTGGGAAAAGTTTTTGCTTTCAATAGTTTACACGGGGCACACCAACTGGCCGAAATATCCAGAAAAATGGTTTTGCCTTCTTCTTTTGCCCGTTGCAAGGCTTCAGACCAACTTCCCTGGTGGAAAGCGATTCCGGTATCATTTTGGACTTCGGAGTCATTTTGAAATGGATTGGCCTGGATGAGGATCGTTACCAATAATCCCAACAATAAAATAGCTACTGTATTCATCTTCTTCATGATTTCATTTTTTTGTGATTCATGAAAACAGTCGGGCAAGCAGGCAATTCCTGACAAGGGATTGTTCAGAAAAGAATGGTTATACCGTTGGCAGGTATTTGATTGATTTGTATCGAGCCGAAGTTAATACTGGTAACCTTGCATTTCCTTTTCACTGGCTTCAAGCCCCAGTGCCAAGACAATGCGATTTACAAAATTAATTCAGTTTAACCTTCCCGTGGCTTCTTCTGGTGGAATAACCTGGATTCGGCTCATCGTCTGTTTTGGGTTGATGGTTCGTGTACCTGGCTTGCCACAACAGTTTCCGTACAATTGGATTTACTGGCAAGTACGGCCGAATAGAGTGAAACAAAAAAGGGAACAAAAAAAGTAAGTGTGAACTGGAAAGGATTTACATTTTCAATGGAGAAAAGAAATAAATCGGGGTTGTTGATCAGGTTAAGAATAATACCGACCAGCAATGCCACACGCAGTGCCCGTTTCACATCCGATTGTTTTAGTTTGAAAATTTTCATACCAGTAGAAGTCTAAAAATTTTAGTGCTTGTTTCCATTCAGTTTCAGGTTAATTTGCTCTTTTAGCTTATCCATGTTTTCTTCTTGTTCCAGCTTTTCGTGGTACGCCTGAATTCCTTTTTCCAAAAACTCACTTTGTTTTTCATATCGCGTGCAGGCATCGCACATCATTTTATGCGCCTTCAGTTGCATCTTTTCAGTAACTGAAAGTTTAAAATGAAACCGCTTTTCCATTAGTTCCGTGGCTTTCAGACACGAAAGAAATAATCTATTCATTAATTTTTTCATCTGTTTGATTTAAATAAACCATTTTGTCTCTACACAATCCCTGAGTTGAAGTTTCGCCCGGTGGATGATCTGCCAAAAATTAGACGGGGTGATCCCGAGCTCCTGACAAATCTCCTCTCCTTTTTTCTCCATCAGGTATTTCAGTTTTACCGAAGTACTCCATTGGTCGGGCAGGGCATCCAGACAATGCTGAAGGACTTTGCGAAATTCCGGATCATCCAGCACCTGCTCATCCTGCTCATCAATCCATTCTTTGGGCTTACGGGTCTCCTGCCATTCGCCACCAGCTTCAAAGAACATCGAGAACAATTGGTTGTCGAAGCTCGAAGGCTGGTTCACCTTTTTTCGGTAGTGGTCAATAATTTTGTGATTGAGTATGCTGAACAGCCAGGTTTTAGGCGAGCTGTCTCCTTTGAAACTTCCAGCTTTTTCAACGGCAGCCAAAAAGGTGTCTTGCACCAAATCCTGTGCCAGCTCCGTATTGGATACTTTATGCAAAGCCCAGGAATAGAGGTCTTGCGTATAGCAATCAACCCAGAGGGAAAGTTCATTTCTCGTTTTTTCTTTCTTCATGCTGAGGGGAATAATATTCTTTAAAGATATAAAAATACTTCCTCACGCAATTAAATACAAAAGCGGTCCTGCTGGTGTCTACATTAAAGATTAAGGATATCCTCATTGTCTTCAATTTCAGAAAGGAGACAGGGAGAAGAAAAATATAAACGGGTTGGTTCCTTAATTGGTTCTACAACTACTTTCTTAATCTCTTCCTTCTCCATTGGAGATTCATTGGTTTCGGGTTTGTTTATTTCTTTTTCCATTTTCTTTCCTTCCATTTGGTTTTTGCTGTGGCACAGTTAGTATTGTTGCTTTGTGACTTTATCGTGTGAGAAAACGAATTTTCACAAACATCAGTCTTTGAATAAGATAGAATTGTGTCACCATAATGAGCTTCTGCAATAAAGCGCCCGTCGATATAATGTAAATCATAATTGTCGGTAATTTCTTTTGGCATGGACTCAATCATCCATTGCAAGTACCTGATATTATTCACATGCAGATTCGTATCAACATCAAATCGATTTATTTTAAATTCGTTGGCATATTCTCCTGAGTCAATTGCCTGAATTTTCCTTGAAATATCGTGGTCAATAGATTCTTCATGATCGCTACCCCATTTCTCTTTTATGTCATCGAATATCTGAACAGGCCTTTTCCTTTTAATGTCAAAGAATACCCAAAGTCCCTTGGCTCTTCCAATGACGCATCCTTGACCGTCATAGATGATATTTTCTCTGATACCTTTAATTTTGGAGTAGCTTGACAACCATGTTCTGATCGTAATTTTTTCTTTGTACTTAGGATAACGGTCCATTTCCATCACCCCGGAGAGTAGTACCCAGCCAACATTTTGTTTTTCCAGATCATACAAACTATGATCGATTGAGTAACAATGGTCTGCAGCTGCTTCTTCGAGTAGCGTTAAGACGGTCGTTGGAGAAGCTTCTCCGAACTTATTCATTTCAAAATATCTTAGCTGAAATTGTTTTTCAAAATAATTCTGCATCTCTGACCATTTTAATAATCTAACAATAGTGGGACAAAGCTAACGAAAATCTTCTATAAAAAGATATGCGTGTCTTTTTATAGAAATAATTTGTACCTTTACTCTGTCACAAACAGAAAACATAGCAAGTCGTCATAACCATCCAATCACTGGCTTCTAAGGTTAGTCAAAACAAGGCTGTTTTAACAAGGCTGGAAATAACAAAAAGTTCTACATGAGAAAGGAGACAACGATGGAAATAGAATTTAGTCCGATACCCCCTGACTATTACGACATGTTTTTAGAAGAAAAGGAAAAGGAATTCAGCAAAGTATTCTATTTCGGAACTGGAAACGATGTTGAAGAGGCCAAAGGTAAAATTACAGGCTTGGTGAAAACAGATGGATTCAAAAAATATTTGACATTCGATTCAGGCGACAAAGCCCGGGTTGATCGTATTATCACCGTCAATGGGATACCGGGACCTGCCTACGATGAATATGACGCTTACGCGCTGGCTTGTTTGAACTGCAATGTGCAGGCCGATTAATTACATTCCTCACTGATTACGTGACTATAAAAAGAGCACGAAAACCGATTCAGTGAATGCTCGAATTGTCCAAAGGAACTGTTGTCCAATAATCAAGGATCAAGATAAAATGAAAAAAACATACGCGCGTATTTTGGCCGTCCTGCTTTCAGCATTTGCGCTGTTAACGCTTTTTCTGAGTGGTTCAGTCATTTTTGATTTGTTTGATATCAGGGCTAAAGAGGGAAACTATGTACTTCTTGTTGTTTGGGCGAATTTTATCTGTAGTTTGCTTTATTTGGCAGCAGCGTATGGCCTTGTTAAACTGAAAAGATGGTCGTATAAGATCTTAATTGTTGCTGTCGCCGTTTTATTCATCGCCTTTATCGGCCTGCTTATCCATATTAGCCGAGGCGGTTTGTATGAAACCAAAACCATCGGAGCGATGGTCTTCAGAATTAGCGTCACCCTGGTATTTATAATCCCAATGAAAAAGTGCTGTACGTGAGTTTTGGTAATTTGTATTTTACGGAAAACAAGCGCTATGATTTGGCTGACACTATAATCCACAACACACAAAAAACGCAGTAAGTGAGAAACTTACTGCGTTTTATTAATCCTTGGTTATTCTTGATTATCGTGCCCTATTTGACTTCCTCAAAGTCAACATCAGTTACTTCGCCATCTTGGTCATTTCCTGACGACTTACTGCTTCCACCTTGGCCTCCGGCATTCGCTTGAGGTCCTCCTTGTGGCTGGCCTTCGGCTTGCGCCTGTGCATTATACATCTCCTGAGAAGCGGCTTGAAATACTTCGTTTAACTCTGCTGTTGCAGCATCAATAGCAGCCAAATCTTCAGCCTTGTGTGCTTCTTTCAGCTTGTTCAATGCATCTTCAATTGGTTGTTTTTTGTCTGCTGGCAATTTGTCACCCAACTCTTTCAATTGTTTGTCGGTTTGAAAAATCAAACCATCAGCCTGGTTCATTTTATCAACCTTTTCGCGAGCTTGCTTGTCGGCATCTGCATTCGCTTCAGCTTCAGCTTTCATCTTTTGAATTTCATCATCACTCAAACCTGAGGAAGCCTCAATACGGATTGATTGCGATTTGCCGGTAGCTTTGTCTTTTGCGTGAACATGCAAAATACCATTGGCATCAATATCAAATGATACTTCAATTTGAGGTACGCCACGTGGGGATGGTGGTATTCCATCCAGGTGGAATCGTCCGATGGTTTTGTTTCCGTTGGCCATTGGGCGTTCACCTTGCAACACATGAATCTCAACTGAAGGTTGATTGTCTGCCGCAGTTGTGAATGATTCTGATTTTTTGGTAGGAATCGTTGTATTGGCTTCAATCAATTTAGTCATTACACCACCCATGGTTTCAATACCCAATGACAGAGGAGTAACATCAAGCAACAATACATCCTTTACCTCGCCGGTTAGTACACCACCTTGAATGGCAGCACCAACAGCAACAACTTCGTCAGGATTTACTCCTTTTGAGGGTGCTTTGCCAAAGAAAGCTTGTACTTTTTCCTGAATAGCCGGGATACGAGTCGATCCACCAACCAATAAAATTTCATCAATGTCAGAAGCTGACAAACCAGCATTTTTCAACGCTTTTTTACAGGGCTCCATTGTGGCATTAATCAAGCTGTCTGCCAACTGTTCAAATTTTGAACGAGTCAATGTTTTTACCAAGTGTTTTGGTACTCCGTCAACCGGCATAATGTATGGCAAGTTGATTTCAGTTTGTGTTGAACTTGACAATTCAATTTTTGCTTTCTCAGCAGCTTCCTTCAAACGTTGAAGTGCCATTGGGTCTTTGCGCAAGTCAAGACCTTCATCGTTTTTGAATTCATCAGCTAACCAGTCGATCAATACCTGGTCAAAGTCGTCACCACCAAGGTGGGTATCACCATCGGTTGATTTTACTTCAAATACACCGTCACCTAATTCAAGGATTGAAATATCGAATGTACCACCACCAAGGTCGAACACAGCGACTTTCATATCTTTGTCTTGTTTGTCAAGACCATATGCCAACGAGGCCGCTGTAGGTTCGTTAATAATACGGCGTACTTGAAGACCTGCGATTTCTCCGGCTTCTTTAGTTGCCTGACGTTGTGAGTCGCTAAAGTAAGCAGGAACTGTAATAACAGCTTCAGTTACTTCCTGTCCCAGGTAGTCTTCAGCAGTTTTCTTCATTTTTTGAAGAATCATCGCTGAAATTTCCTGAGGTGAATACTTACGATCGTCAATTTGTACACGAGGCGTATTATTGTCTCCTTTTACAACTTTATAAGGAACACGATTAACCTCTTTCGTTACTTTATCAAAAGTTTCTCCCATGAATCGTTTGATTGAAGCAACCGTTTTTGTTGGATTGGTAATTGCCTGACGTTTTGCAGGGTCACCAATTTTACGTTCACCATTCTCAATAAAAGCAACGATTGATGGCGTTGTTCTTTTTCCTTCGCTGTTAGGAATAACAACCGGCTCATTTCCTTCCATTACGGAAACACATGAGTTTGTTGTTCCTAAGTCAATTCCAATTATTTTTCCCATTGTAATTGTATTTAATTTTTATGATTTCAGATTTCTCAATTGTTTTAACGGTCAGCAAAAGATCAATGACTGTGCCAATGAAAAAACAGTTGAATTAGGTGCAATATTGACACGATGTTCTGACTGAATGAAAATCTGCCTGACATATTTGGTGACAAAAAGACATAGAAAAGGGTGCGTCGTCTCGGTAATCGTTATGCTCAATCAGGTTTTTTTAAGAACTCATCGTGTCAATGCATAAATTCTTACTTTTGTAAACGAATTGAATACTCATTGTTATGTCAGTACATAAAAAAGCGATAAAACGTGTAACCACTCACGTCCTTTCTGAAATGAAATTGAAAGGCGAAAAAATATCGATGCTAACCAGCTATGATTACAGTATGGCCAAACTTGTTGATGAAGCAGGTATTGATGTCATCCTTGTAGGTGATTCCGCATCAAATGTGATGTCGGGAAATGAAACGACACTACCAATTACCCTTGATCAGATGATTTATCATGGAACTTCGGTTGTGAAGGCAGCTAATCGCGCATTGGTTGTCGTAGATATGCCATTTGGAACCTATCAGGGAAATAGCAAAGAAGCGTTAAGTTCGGCTATTCGAATCATGAAAGAGACTGCAGCGGATGCTGTTAAACTTGAAGGAGGTAAGGAAGTTATTGAATCAATCGATCGGATCTTGTCAGCGGGGATTCCAGTGATGGGACACCTGGGGTTGATGCCACAATCGATTCATAAATATGGAACTTACACGGTTCGTGCGAAACAAGATGAAGAAGCAGCCAAACTTATTGCTGATGCCCAGTTGCTCGAAGCAGCCGGCTGTTTTGCGATTGTTTTGGAGAAAATTCCAGCTGAGTTGGGTCAAAAGGTCGCCGAGTCGGTCAAAATTCCAATTATCGGAATTGGTGCCGGAAGTGGAGTTGATGGACAGGTTTTAGTAATTCATGATATGCTGGGAATTACGCAGGAATTTTCACCTCGCTTCCTGCGTCGTTATCACAACTTAGCTGCCGAAATAAAAGGTGCAGTTGGTAGTTATATTGAAGATGTAAAAGCTGTCAGCTTTCCAAACGAACGCGAACAGTACTAAACGTAGAGGGCAAAGTCACTGAGGAGAGTGAAACTAATGCTTGTCAAATTCAAAAATTGAAACTAATGCTATGCAAGTAATATACGAAGACAATCATATCATCGCTGTGAATAAAGCTTGTGGTGAAATTGTGCAGGGTGACAAAACTGGTGATGAAACGCTGATTGATCAGGTTAAAGCATACATCAAAGATAAATATAAAAAGCCTGGCGATGTATTTCTAGGATCGCCACACCGATTGGACAGGCCAACAAGTGGAGTGGTTATTTTTGCCCGTACAAGCAAGGCGCTTACTCGCTTAAGTGAAATGTTTAAAGACAAAGAGGCCATTAAAAAAACGTATTGGGCTGTGGTTGACACGCTACCGGAAAATATGGAAGATACACTCGAGCATTATCTTTGGAAAGATGAAGGCAAAAACAAAAGCTATGCTTCACCAACTCCAAAACCTAAAAAGGGAGCTAAACATTGTAAATTGGCCTATACGCATCGGGCGAGCCTTAATCGGTATCATTTATTGGAAGTTGACCTGCAAACCGGTCGTCATCATCAAATACGGGTACAGTTATCAAAAATAGGTAGCCACATTAAAGGAGACTTAAAATACGGTGCGGCCCGGAGCAATCAGGATGGAGGTATTCATTTGCACGCCCGGAAATTAGAGTTCATTCATCCGGTTCAAAAGAAAATGATAAAAATTGTTGCTCAACCGCCGAAAGGAGATGCTATTTGGAGTGAGTTAATTCAAATAAAAGAGTTGAAAGAATAAATCCTAACCGATTGATTTTAACGAATCACCATTAAAGCTTAGCGGTAACAGGCTTTTTGCATTTTCAAGGATTTCAATTCCGTTGGAACTGTCCAGAATAACGCGCATACTTTTACTATACCTGTGTTCGCATTCCACCATAACTTGTCGGCAAGCACCGCAGGGGCTAACGTTTTTGGCTGCGCTTCCATTTTGGTCAATAGCTGTAACCACGATCGTTTCAATCGCTAAGTCGGGATAATTGGCATTGGCCCAGAAAATTGCTGATCGCTCGGCGCAAGTTCCAAGGGGGGAAGACGCATTTTCCTGATTGTTTCCGGTGACGATTGTTTCATCTTCGAGCCGAAGGGCAGCTCCAACCAAATAATTTGAATAGGGTGCATAGGCCAGGGAAGCGGAGGCTCTTGCTTTTAAAATCAATTCCTGATCTTCGGGAGATAATTCACCTAGATTTTCGAATTGTGATATACTAATTTTAATTTCTTTCGTTTTCATATCGAGGCTTTGTCAAATTTACATTTTTTTAGGTAGTTATACCAACGCATAAAAGTCGGCTATTTTTTTATTTTTGTTTAAAATTTGATTTCTATGACCCGAAGGATTGCGCTAAGTATCTTTTTTCTTACTCTCACTTTAATTGGATTTAGTCAGCGGATAAATACCCGCGAAGAATACATTGAAAAATTTGCGCCGCTTGCCGTAAGCGAAATGATACGAACCGGAGTTCCCGCAAGCATCACTTTGGCCCAAGCTTGTTTGGAGTCTGGGGATGGAAACTCAGAGCTTAGTGTAAAAAGCAACAATCATTTCGGGATTAAGTGCAAAAGTAGCTGGAGAGGAAAGCGTGTTTATCACGACGATGACGCCAGAGGAGAATGCTTCCGGAAGTATAGTTCAGTAGAAGCATCTTTTGTCGATCATTCTGATTTTTTGACACTAAATTCGCGCTATGCAGGTCTTTTTACATTAAACCTGACTGATTACAAAGGCTGGGCTCGAGGCTTGAAAAAGGCCGGTTATGCCACGAATCCTCATTATGCCAATCTTTTGATTAAGATTATCGAAGACCATAAGCTTTTTTTGTACGACGAAGGTCTGGACAAGTCTCAAATAGCACGTATTCAACAATCCAATCAACCTGTCGACGGTCGAAATCTGATTAATCCATATCAAGCTCGAAAAGTTGTTTTAAGAAATGACCTACGATCGATTGTTGTGAAAAAGGGCGATACATTTCAGAAAATTGCTCAGGAGTTTGATTTAAAAGAGTGGGAGATTTATGCCTATAACGATTATCAAAAAGGTCAGCAACCCCAGGAAAACGAGATTTTATATGTGGAGCCAAAGCACAGGAAGGCAAAAAAATCCCATAAAACTCATCGTTTTGAGTCGGACGAGACGATGCATTTTATCTCTCAACGCTATGGCATAAAGTTGAAACGCTTATATCGGTTAAATCGATTGAAGCCGGGTGAGCGCCCCGAAGTTGGCTCTTTTGTGTACTTGCGTAAGAAAAAACCTCGTCGCTAGCTGTCTTGTCCGTATTCTGGCGTCATCTTCCCCAAATTTTTTAAAAGCATCACCGTAAAAATCGATTTACCCGCTTGTGGCAATAGGGGGTGCCGCCTTTATTCTCGTAATAATCCTGATGGTATGCTTCGGCTTGCCAGAAAGCAGCTGCCGGTGTTACGCGGGTAGCCACATCGTAGCCCTTCAATTCCAACATTTCAATTAGCTTTTCGGCGATCTGCTTCTGTTGTACTGTGCGAAAAAATACTTCTGACCGATACTGCGAACCCACATCAGGTCCCTGGCGGTTTACCTGCGTAGGGTCGTGAATTTCGAAAAACAGTTTTGCTAAGTTTTCATAATTCGTTTCCGACGGATCGAAAATCACACGAACCACCTCCGCATGGCCGGTACGTCGATAGCTTACATCCTCGTAAGACGGATTATTCTTATTCCCTCCCATGTAGCCAGACTCAACAGACGATACTCCCGGCTCCTGTTCCAGGTAATACTCGACTCCCCAAAAACAGCCTCCTGCAAAATATGCTGTGTCGCTTGTAGCTTTTCTCGAAGTACCTGCCGGAATAAATTCCAAGGAAATGGAATTGACGCAATGCCGGGTATTTTTGTTAGTAAATCCCTCGTTTAAAAAAACATGCCCTAAGTGAGCACCGCAGTTATTGCAGGTGATCTCTGTGCGCATGCCGTCAGGATCAGGTGTTCGTTTCACGGCGCCCTCGATTTCGTCATCAAAACCAGGCCATCCGCAACCTGAATCAAACTTGTCTGATGAGTGATACAACTCGGCACGACATCGTTTGCAAACGTAGGTACCCTCTTCGTAAAACTTATCGTATTTTCCGGTAAACGGACGTTCTGTTCCCTTATGAATAATCACCATTTCTTCTTCAGCTGTTAATGGTCGGTAGTTCGGTGAATCTTGTTTCTGCTTCTGATTTTGGGCGCATCCTGTGAGTGCTATCAGGCTAAACAGCAATAAATACATCATTCGTTTCATAATCGTTTTCCTTTCAAATCTTGTTTTCTTCACTTATTGAACTCTATTTACTATTCAAACATCATTCCGAAAGTAGTATCGGTGTTCGGTCAAAGATCCATAGTAAATATCACCACAGGATCACAAAAAGTTCATTTTTGCATGTGTTTATAATTGTTTATTTTTTGCAACACATGGAACTCGCTTTAAATAATAATGCTTCTGTGTGTGAATATTTTTACATGTTCGTTTCATCAATAAACTAGGTAAGTTTAGCTACCGGAAGTTCAAAAACGAAGGTGGTTCCTTTTCCAAATTGGCTGAATACCTGAATCGTGGAGTTATGCAGTTCAACCATTTTTTTAACAATGGCCAGTCCCAATCCCGTACTTTGATGATCATCATGGGCTTTATAATAACGCTGGAATACATTTTCCAAGTCTTCTTGTTTAATTCCCCGCCCCGAGTCAGCAATACGCACTTCTACTTTTTGTGGGTTCTTCGTATCAATCTCAATATTGATAGTATCGCCTTCATTACAGAATTTCACGGCATTGTCAATCAGGTTTTGCAATACACGGTCAATCATGGAGATGTCAGCTTCAACCAACGGCACATCTTTGGCGATTACCGTATTAATGCTAATCCCCTCCTTTTGCGAGATGATCCGGTACTTGCTGGCAATATCATGCACCAACTCAGCAATAGAGAATGGCTCGGTATGGGGTTTTATTTGCTGTGCCTGCAACTTGGAAAGCTCAAACAAATCTTCAACCATCTTTTTCAACCGGGCACAACTGTTGTAAATCACCTCCAGATATTTCTCCTGTTCTTTGGGTTGAATGGTATCTTTTTTCAGCAGCAAAGTTTCGGCATATCCCTGGATGGAGGCTACCGGTGTTCGCAAATCATGCGATACATTGCTAATCAATTCCCGTCGCAGGTTATCCACCCCTTTCAGCTCCTGGATATTGCGCTCTATGGTATCTGCCATTTCATTAAAAACCAGTCCAATTCGATCCAGTTCCCCATCAGACTTTATATCAATCCGGGTATCCAAATGACCATCTCGAAATTCGTTTATTCCTTTGATGATCGGATTGAGCTTGTTGGTTATCATCCAAATAGCCAGCAGTCCAATCAATGCTGAAATAATCAAAATTGTGATGATTGAACGGATGGACAGTCCTAAAATGTAACTACCTAACAAGGCCTGAGAAGCCGAAACGTATTTCTGACTTGCTAACACAATGTAGATGTAGCCCGTCAGTTGATCATTTTCCATTACGCGGGCTGCTGAAAATATTTTGTGTTCTCCCGGATTGCGAGGATCATCGCCATAAATAATGCTGTGCGCAGGATCGTCCAAAAAGGATTTGACCGGCGCAAGGTTCACTTCTTCGAGTTTAACCACTTTGTCAGGAGCCACATACTGCAAAATTTTTCCTTCGGGATTTAGCAAATAAACCTCTACAATTGGGTTAATCACCATCATGGAGTGCATAATGTCTTTCACCCCATCTTCGCTAATGGTGCCATCTTTAATGAACGGATGAAGCATAGAAATGGTGTTTTCTGCCAGCTCACGGTTTAGCTGCTGGTTTACCTCAATGGAATACTTTCGTGCCGATTCCACCGAAACATACAAAACGATTGCAGTGAAAAAGAATAGCACCAGCAGGAAAATTGCTGAAACCTGTAAATACAGGCGATTGAATATTTTTGGCTTGGCAAATTGCATTTGACTATATTTTTACTCAGGCTTCCCTGAATTTATATCCTACTCCCCATGTGGTTAAAATGTATTCCGGCTTGCTCATGTCCTTTTCAATTTTTGAGCGAAGTCGGTTGATATGAGAGTTTACGGTATGCTCAAAACCTTCAAATTCGTATCCCCAGACTTTATTGAGCAGCTGCATGCGTGTATAGGTTTTCCCAGGATTGGAAGCCAGCAGAACCAATAAGTCAAACTCTTTTGGGGAAAGCTCAATACGCTCTCCGTTTATCTCAACAATACGCATGCCCACGTTAATGTACAATTGTTCGCAACGTATTTCAACCTCATCCTGATCTTCTCCCTGCGGCATGCGTTCTGTTCGTCTTAAAACAGCTTTCACCCGTGCTAATAACTCACGAATTCCGAATGGCTTAGAGATGTAGTCGTCGGCTCCCATTTCCAGTCCTAAAACTTTATCAATCTCCTCCGATTTGGAGGTAATCATTAAAATGGGTGTGTTGTTCTTTTCCATCCGTAGTCGCTTGCAAATTTCGAACCCGTCGAGCTCGGGCAGCCGAATATCTAACAGGATAAACCGGTAGTGGTTATTCATCGCTTTCATTAGTCCGTCTTTGCCATCGAATGCTTTATGCACTTCCATGTTCATGTCGGCTAAGTGAATGGAAATAAGTTCAGAGATATCCTTGTCATCCTCAATGATTAACGCCTTTTCCATAATCTTTTTCTTCTTAGAACAGGCGAAAGGTATGATGAGTTTATCACAGAAGTATCACAAAGTCATAAAATTACCGGGAATTGGCAAATGAATCGTATTCCAGAGCCCTTTTTAGAAAAAGACTTCAGGTCATTCTATGAAAAATCAACGGTTGTAACACCCAATGCATCTGTATAGGGACAAAGGAATGGACTAGTCAATCCGAATTTCTTTTGTAACCAAATTGACTGCTCCGTTTTGATCTACGGCGTGAACGACGATTGTGTAATCTCCTGAATTATCTCCGGTGCTAAACCGAATTTTGGCCGACCCAGTTTCATTAAACTGAACAGCAGGATTCCAATACAAACAATTCCGAAGATCAGGAATATGTTTGCCCGTCAAGTTCTTATCAGCGATTTTGCTACCATTTTCAGAAAGCATGCGGTAGTTGATAAAGCGTCCTGCTGACGGAAGATCGATACCCGCCAGATCTCCTTTTCGCGAGAAGAAACTTACAATGCCTCCATAGGTTACATTTCCCCGAACAAAAGGGGAGAGAATAACTTCAATTCGCTGTATTTTTTCGGGAGGTAGTGCAAGTACCTTTTCCACATCAAAAATAGATACCATATCCATTAAGATAAGCGGATCATAGATCCACATTTCAGGGTTTAAACCGACAATCTTTAATACTTTGTTATTGTCTTTCTTTCTAACCTTCACCTGAGGCACCAATTCACGAAAGTAGTCGGATAAAGAAGGGAGCTTTATATAGTCGTCCATTTTTAGCAAAAAGTCAGGATCGCCATAAAAAGTAGAATCCGACGAAAAAGCCGTTAATTGATTCGAGTCCGCTATTTCCTTGCTTCCTTGCGTGCTATATAAAGCCTGCATCTGACTGTTAAAATTGAGGTTTTGGTATAACTTATTGCTCTCACCTGATAGGTCTACAGGTACATATGGCAATGCAATCCTGGCCGTTGAGAAATCATTGTCTACCAAAATGAGCGGAATTAGCGAATCATTCTCAACTTTTGCAGAAATGAACAACTCATATTCGCCTTTCAAATATGATAAATCAAAGAAGAACCGACCTTCTTGATCTGCAATTACATTTAAATTTTCTGGTTGCTCATTAAAAATAGTCAAGGCAACCAGTGTATAAGGAAGAGGAATTGAGTCATTCGTATCCACTACTTTTCCGGATACGGACACCCCTCTGGTCTCTGGAATGAGTTCAGGAGTGTAGTTAAAGTTTGAACTCCGTTTTATTACAGGCTGCAAATGCCTTGCAGATCCTTTGGGCACAACCGATACAATCATCTTTTCCCGAAATTTCTCCGGATTTTCTGTCCGGACTTCCAGTTCAATTTCTTCTCGTTTGTCGAAAACAGGCCTGTGGGCGGGAATGTGAATATCAATTAACTTACTATTTGCCGGCGTTTCGAAGGTATCCCTCTCCTTGATCACTTCATCATCCGTTGGTTCCAATAGCGTGGAACGAAGCGGGTTAATGATTGTAATCATTTTATAGAAGTAGTTGTGTGGTGAAAAATCGCGCATCCACCGAGTATAGGCACGTAAATAATAATTGCCGGTGAGTGTCCATCGTGGAATAGGAATTACTCCCTGAATATCATCAGGTCTGTAATCGTACTTTTTCTGGGAAATGCTTTCTCCATCGGGTGTTATGATTTCAACATATAAAATATTACTCCATTCGGTATCGCGCAACTCAGCCGATGATAGATCAAAAGTTGAAAACAGGATCTTCTCTCCAACACAGTAAACATCTCTGTCTGTAATCACATGTGGCTTTTCAACCAGTTTATTCAAAAGAGTGCGTGATTGAGCCGAGGCCTCATTTGTACTGATACAAATTACAGCAAAGATCGCTAGCACTAGAAACAGGTATTTCAATTCGATTCTTTTCATGACTACTCCCAATAGGATGGTTTTTCTGTTGTACCTCCATGCATGGTGCAAATAAAACACCCTGAACTAGCATAGCCCCATTCCAATTTCAAGTTTTCATCAGGAACCTGCGCAAAATAAGCCGGAAAATCATCTTCTTCTGGGAGTTCTTCCAGATCTTTTTCAAGCGTCACCGCACAAATTGGCAATTCATAAAAATGCAAGTCTTCAATACCATGTATTTGAACTCGCTTTGACGATACCGAGGACACGCTAAAGTAGCCTAAGGCAGTTTCCAGTGAATCTTTTGCATTAAAAATATTTCCTGGCACACTAACAGGCTGCTTTCCGAACATATCGACCGATTCCTGATTATTTTTTCTTAAATTTTCCCAATAACTCCAAGCTTCTTCAGTTAAAGAATATTGCTTAACCAACAAACTGTATTGATGTTTAAGCCTCTGAGTATGATCATTCACAAAATGTAATGGAAGCATTTCGTAACTATTATCCTTGAGACCCCTAGTCGAAAGTAAAAAAAGCTTTTTTATATCTTCAGTCCTATAGCATGTGTAGAAAGAATAATCTTCACCATAATTATGCCAGCCCTCCTCATCAAGATACCTTGTGATAGGGAAGCTAGAGTGGTACTCCCATGTTTCTTGCAGCTTCCACCGAAAAAAGCGCCCATAGCTATCTCCCGCTTCCAAATCGATATAGAATTGGGCTCCTTCTTCATTAATATTGGGATCGTTTGTTGGTCGGGACTCCAATTCATAATAGACGGATTTGACTGGCGGGCAGGGCAACATTTTCTCAAACCTGCTGACATATTGTTCACCATCAGGCAAATCGATTAACAGCCGAAATTCAGAACCGGTTGTTAAATATTGGTCACCAATGATTGTCCGATAGTCACCATTGCCATTTGATTCGCTAAAATTGAACTGATTCCCTTGCTTATCTTCAACTCTAACAATACAGCCTGACACAGGCTGAAAAACTGGAGTTTCAGGATCAGCCGACCAAGAAATGACAACCTTCTGTTCATTCCCATCATTCGTGATTGTTGCATCCACGACCAGCCTTGGCTCAAAATCATTTCCAGCATCGAGGTAATATCGCTCGACGCATGAGGACATGTAAATTCCAATTAGCACAATAAAAATGAATGTTTTAGTTATTCGCATAATTTCCAAGTTTCCAGTTCCATGAAATTGTAAAAATAGGCACTCCAATGACAGCGTATTGATACCCACTCAGAAGACCATCTTCCGAAGTAAAGAAAACAGAGTTTGCATTGCTTCGGCCAGTCAGGTTATAAATACTTATTTGCCAATAGCTATGCATCAACTTTTTGGATTTCAAATTTCCTTCCAGCTTGATTGAAGCATCCATCCTAAAGTAATCGGGTATTCGGTAGGCATTTCTGTCTGAATAATCAACAAATGGCTGATGTTCGATAAAATAAACACCTTTGGGCAATGTAATTGGTCGTCCCGTGTTGTAAACGGTATTCAGCGAGAATGAGATGCGCCGTAATAACTTGTAGTTTAATACCAAGTTTGCGACATGGGGCTTGTCAAAATTAGACGGATAGGTCTTTCCTTGATTGATATCCTGAAAACTATTTGGGCCATCCACCGTAATTAATGATCTTGAATAGGTATATGAGGCCCACCCATTGAGTCTCCCTGTTGGTTTACTCAGCATAAACTCTGCTCCATAAGCTTCCTGGGCACCCTGTAGAATAGTTGTTTCAACATACGGAGTGGATAAAAAATCAACTCCATCCTTGTATTCAACGACATCTTTCGCCCGTTTGTAATATACCTCCCCGCTAAACGACAAGCCTGTCCTTGGAAAATCGTGAAAATATCCCGCTGAATATTGAAATGAGCTTGGTGGACTAATATGTGAATCAGCCATCTTCCACTGATCATTAGGAGCGAGGGAAACCGTATTGCTGAGCATAAACAAGTACTGGGTCATTTGTGTAATGGATAGTTTCATCGAGTTATTCCTCGTAAACTTGAAATCGAGGGCCGCTCTCAATTCTGGATTATGGTAGTTTACGATATGCTCATTTTTTTCAAAAGTGTTGATTTGATCGACATTAAAATCGTTCAGTTCTGTTCCCTGAAAATACTGTCTAACAGTTTTAGGACCGAGTTCAGAAAACATGCTGTACCTGAGCCCCAAATATAAACTTAGTCGTGGTCCGATGGTAATGTTATCGTCAATGAAGAAGGCGGTTTCTAACCCTTTCTCGTTCCCCAGATCTACAGCTAACTTCAATGACTCATTTCCAAATGGCTTTACCTGTCCCCTGTCTAATTCGTACAATATTAGATTAGCACCAGCTTCCAGCTGATGATTTTCATGAGGAATCCAATTAACCTTCGCTTTAATCTCATAGTGATTGAGTGAATAAGCATGTGTATATGATTCGGTTGCCAATCGTTTTTCCGTCGTTGAGAAATTATAGTTTGAAGCAACTACTGCAAGTGTCGATTTTAAGGCAGGCGAAAATCGGTGTGCATAGTTAAACGATCCACCCTGATTCCCGTACTGGTAGTCGGTATGAGCATTTAAATCAAATTGATCGTGGCTGTTATAAGCAAATATAGAAATTTGATTATTGTCGTTCAGTTGAAAATCCAGCGCTCCGGCAAAATCATAAAAAGACGCTCGACTATTTCTTAAGTCAGGATCATCCAATCGCTCTAGCAGCCAGTCTGAGTAGGTTGAACGGCCACTCAGCATCATCGAAATCTTGTCCTCTACAATCGGCATTTCAATTTCAGCATTAGCGGAAATCGGACTTATACCTCCTTGTGTGAAAAACTTCTTTTTGTTTCCTTTTCTGCTTTTAACATCGAAAACGGAAGACAAGCGCCCTCCGAATTCAGCAGGTACCTGACCTTTATAAATCGAGAAATTCTCAATGATTCCAGAATTAATCGACGAGAAAAATCCAAAAAGATGAGAGCTGTTATAAATAGGAATATCATTGATGTAAAACATATTTTGATCAGCACCTCCTCCTCGCACATTTACTCCAGCTGATCCTTCGCCCACACTAACAATTCCGGGCAACAACTGAGCTATTTTTAAAATGTCTTTCTCACCCATGAGCGTTGGTAGTTCTTTCATTGTTTTTACTGAAACACTCTCCATTCCAAGTTTGGATCCTCGGGTTTCTTCTTCTTCTCCTGCTACAATAATCTCTTCTATCGTCTGCGACTGTGGTTCCATACTTAAGCTGAAGTCTCCTTTCGAACGAACATCCAAATTCCCCTTCACCTGTTTCATCCCGATATTTTGAAAGACGACCGGATAAACTCCCGGCTTCAATACCAACTTCAGGAAACCGTCACCTTCCGTAGCAGCACCTTTTTTTAGTTTAGGAATATACATCGTTGCTCCAACCAAGGATTCTCCTGACTCCATATCAGTCAGATGTCCCCGAACAACTACCGGTTTTCCATTTTTCGCTTTCTCCTTGCTTCCTACCACAATCGTTTCAATCATATCCGGATGGCGTCCTTGTAAATACTTCTCCTCAATTTCGGTTGTTGGATTCTGTTGGGCGGATAGGTGCTCATTTTCCAAGCTTTCATATTCAGGTATTGGCGCGAGGTAGTCTTTTTCAGGCAACAGAAAAACACTTCCCGGAGTCCTGTAGGTAAAGCCCAATTTGGTGTTACCTAGCAAATGCTTCATCAGTACATCGATTGGCAGTTCCTGAGCCTTAATTGAAACAATAAGATCATCGACCCATTCGTCCTTAAAAAAGAAATGAACATCATTGTCCTTTTCAATTTCCCTGACCAGGTCGATGAAGGGAATACGGTTATAATCACTTTTAATTTGAATTTGTTCTAGTTGTTGAGCTAACAAATTTAAAGGGAACAAAAATAAAATCAGGATTAGTTTGGCTGGTTGCTTCATGTTAATATTCAATACGTTCGACAAAGGCAGTCAATTGTTTTAGCTCTTCGTCTGAGAGGTCTCTAAAATTGATCCCATTGGATTTAATATATTTCCTGATTGCTCGTTTTTCCTGTTTGGAAAAGATCTGCAAAAAAGTCCTTTTCTTTTGAAATGGATATACTTTGTTTCCGTAAATCAGGTAATGTTCTTTTAACTCTTCCGAAAATTCATTTCCAACAACTTCGCCCAAAGTACGAAAATGTAATTCCTTTTTTATCGCGGAATAGCAAGCAATCTGTCCCTCGTAAATAACTTTCAAAAAAGGTTGATTCAATTCAGGATGGGATACATTTTTAACAAATAAGAAACTATTGCCCCGTACGGAATCAATGGTTTCTGTATTTAAGATAATTTGATGGGGGAGCTCATTATAATCTTTATAGTATAAAATGAACGCTTGTTTGTATAGATTGTATTTGAGTTGTTTATTACGATAAGCAACTCCTTCTATAACAATATCTGCCGTAAATCGATCCTGGTTGCGCCAAAAGGGATGCCCTTGAATTGGGTGAATTTCACTTGAATATTTCTTCCCACTGTAAAGTGCCATATCCAGACCATACATCTGGTCGAATGCTGCATGCAGCGAATCAACTTGCTCAGACTGCGCAAGAATAGTGAAAGTCATGCTAGCTAGCAGCAAAAAAGAACTAATTTTTTTTCGCATAGGAATGCATTAATTTTCATTTTTTGTATGAAAAAATACAACTGATTATTTTTATCGACTCCGAGTTTCAGATTCCCCCCAGAACACTAAAGCTTCAGTTAAGCCGAAAACCCCCTTTTAATGGTCGCCATAAAATACGGCGCAGCATTTAAAATGTATTAGAATATATCCTCTTTAAGTAAGCCTGCTAAACTACATAATATATCCCCAAGAACAAAAAAATAGTTCAAACAAAAATTCCCGATATTTTTTACAACATCGGGAATTTTTGGGAATCTTGTTCGGCAAATGCTTTTTCGCTAGTCATACAAGAAACGTTTAATTTTTAGAGTAGGTGTTTTCTCAAAAGGAACAGGCTGCAACACAACCTGCTGAACCCGGGAGAACTTATTCACTTCTTCATTCACTTTTTGTTGAATCTCATTTAATATGTCATCAACCCGTGAGTTCATTTTGCTAACAGCTTCATCTCGCAACGACTTCATATTCCGAACTCGCTGTTCAATTTCTTCCATGTTTAAATGAACCATGGCCACCAACCGGCCTTTTTGCTCAACAACAAGCGACTCGAGAACATACTCCATCCGGTTTATGACCGATTCTATTTCTTCCGGATAAATATTTTCCCCGCTGGCACCAACAATCATATTTTTGATACGCCCTTTGATGTATAAAAATCCGGAACGATCAAACTTTCCTAAATCACCGGTACGGAACCAGCCATCATCCGAAAATACATCCTTGGTTAGATCAGGCTGTTTGTAATAACCTTTCATCACATTAGCTCCTCTTGCCTGAACTTCGCCTTCGCCGGTTACAGGGTCTGCATTTGCTATTCGCAATTCCACGCCTTCAAGTGGCACTCCGGTTGACAAATAGCGAACATTTTCGCCCACAGCGCCAGCCAACAATGGCGATGTTTCGGTTAAGCCATAGCCAATCGCCAATGGGAATTTTGCATCCATCAAAAAGCGTTCAACTTGATTATCGAGCTTTGCGCCGCCAATACCAAAAAACTTTAATTCGCCACCAAACGTATCCAACAACTTTTTACCCGCTATGCGGCTCAATATTTTTTGGAAAGGACGAATTTTATATAGATTTCGTGTGATTGATTTACTATTTATTTGAGGTAATATTTTGCCCTTATAAATCTTCTCAATGATCAGCGGCACCACCAACATAACAGTGGGTTTCACTTCGGACAGCGCTGGCATTAAAACAGAGGCTGTCGGGGGTTTCTTCATGTAAAAAACCGATGCCCCATATGTCAATGGAAAAATCAGTCCCAATGTGTTTTCGAAAGTATGTGAAAGCGGAAGAACGGATAAAAACCGGTCGTTAGAATCGATATGTTGAAATGTGATACTTTGCTTAGCTGTCCATACTATATTTCGATGGGTCAGCATGACTCCTTTTGAGGTTCCGGTTGTTCCGGACGTGTATATGATCGAAAGTAAATCTTCCTCTTCAACCGGCTCATAATGAAACTGCTGGTCTTGCTCAATTTTAGCATTCGGGTAATCCTCAGCGTGTTGTTCTTTCAGTGTTTCAATATGGATGATCTTTAGCATTGGATACTCCTCGGTATTCAATTTATTGATCAGGTTTTCAGAAACGAAAACGACCTCCACATCAGCATGTTGCAGGATATTGCTTACTTCTTTTGTATGAAAATCGGGCAGGATAGGAACGACAACGCCGCCAACAGCTGCAATAGCCAGATAAGCCACCCCCCAGTTAGGCATATTTGTACTTAGAACAGCAACTTTTGTTCCCTTTTCAACGCCAAGTTCCCTCAAATAAATTCCTAATTTCTCGACCTCATCCTGAAGTTGACGATACGTTTTCTTTTCGTCTCCCACAAACGAGAGTGAGTTGTGATCAGCATATTCCTTAAAACTGGCCTGCAACATGGCAGGCATCGTTAATTTTCTTTCTTCTTCCATTTTAAAATATTCGCAATCAACTTCCTCTATAACAACCAGAACAATAATAAAGATTAGCAAAACTAATCAATTCTGAAATACGTTTTCAAATTTTAACATGTTTTAGCACCTGAGAAACCAGTCCATCTTATTTATTAAGTCTATTTTTTTTATCAAAAAGATCTAATCCTATTTTACGGGGATCATCCGAGTCAATTAAGGTAGTAATTCGATAGATATTATATAGCTTTGGTTCGCCTATGGAGACGGAAAATGTAATACAGGAAACAGCCCGATACATTCGACAGCAATTTGAACATGATGCCAGTGGACATGACTGGTGGCACATTTATCGGGTATGGCAGTTATCGAAGTCGATTTCGGAGCGTGAGGGAGGTGATTTGTTTATTATTGAGATCGCTGCACTTCTGCATGATTTGGATGACTGGAAACTCTCGGTAGAAAATGGAACAAAAGCACCGGATTGGATGAGGCGGATTGGAATTGATCCTGACGCCAGCGATCAGATTCAGACTATTATCGGGGAAGTTTCGTTTAAAGGAGCAGGAGTTGAGACAAAGCCGAATAGCCTGGAAGCAAAAATCGTTCAGGATGCCGATCGGCTGGATGCTATGGGAGCAATTGGTATTGCGCGTACCTTTGCATACGGTGGTCATAAAAACCGATTGATCTATGATCCGGCGATAGAGCCAGAAATGCATCATTCGTTTTCGGACTATAAAAAGTCGGCCGCTCCTACGATAAACCATTTTTACGAAAAATTGTTGCTGTTGAAAGATCGGATGAATACCGATACAGGGAGAAAATTAGCTCTTCAGCGCCATCAATTTATGGAGGAATATTTGAGGCGTTTTTTCTTAGAATGGAATCTAAAAATCAATTCATAACACCTAAAATACAACCTAATGAGAATTTCACATTTGGCTATTTGGACATATAATCTTGAGGGAATGCGAAATTTTTACATTCACTATTTTGATGCGAGTTCCAGTGAAGCCTATTACAATCATTCACGCGATTTTAAATCCTATTTAATCAGGTTTGATGGGGATTGCTCAATCGAGCTGATGCAAATGCCTGGAATCCCAAAAACGAAGAACGATACCCGAAAGCAATATACAGGTCTGGTACATTTCGCTATTCAGACCGGATCGAAACAAAAGGTAGATAATCTAACTGAGCATTTGCGAAAAGATGGTTTCTCTGTTGTTGGAGAAGCACGCACTACCGGAGACGGGTTTTATGAATCTATTATTCTTGACCCTGATGGGAATCGTGTTGAAATTGTCGCTTAAACAAAAGCTTTTCTTTTTTATTCCGAGATTTGCTTCCAGGGCTTTTCCTTGGCAGCATATTCCAACTGCTCGTACCATTTTTCTCCATATTTTCGGATTAATGGTTCTTTCAGAAATTGATAAAGAGGCAATTTCTGCCCGATGCCGCACACGCGTCCCGGCTTGCAGATTTTTAATTCCTGATAATTAACAGCATCAAAGCGTTTGTATTCAGTAATTCTTATCGGAAACAAATGACAGGAAACCGGTTTCCGGAAATCAATTTTCCCATCAAAAAAAGCTTTTTCAATGGCGCACTTAACAATGCCACGTTCGTCTTTAAACGTGTAAGCACACTCCCGATTATTTACCAGCGGAGTAACCGTATCTCCGTCGGAATCAACCATGCTGGATCCCTGATGAGCAATCACTGCCTTCCCCTCCGGAGTCATATATTCCTCAATGATTGGATAGATCTTCTCCAGCTTCACAGCTTCCTCGTTTGTCAGTGGTGCTCCCGAATCTCCTTCAACACAACATGCACCTTTGCACTTCGCCAAATCGCAAAGAAAGTGCTCTTCCAGCACATCAAAACTCACTATCGCTTTACCAATCTCCAACATATCGCATAAAATAAAAGAAAGCCCTCCCGCATCATACGAGAGGGCTCAAAGATATCTAAAAAACTATCGTTTTATCAAAACTTTACCGGTCATTTCCGAAGGAATTTCCAAGCCCATTTCGGAAAGTAAGGTTGGCGCAACATCAGCTAAAATGCCACTTTCAATGGTCAGGTTTTTATCATCGCTCACATAAATACATGGAACCGGATTCAGCGAGTGTGCGGTATTGGCCGATCCATCAGGATTCACGGCATTGTCAGCATTCCCATGGTCAGCAATAATCAGTACGTTATAGTTGTTGGCACGTGCAGCTTCAACAACTTCTTTAGCACAAGCATCAACGGCGGCAACTGCTTTACTGATTGCTTCGTAGTCGCCGGTGTGTCCTACCATATCGCCATTGGCAAAGTTCAGGCAAACAAAGTCTACCTCGCCTTTTTGCAATTCAGGAACAATAGCGTCCTTAATTTTTGGAGCCGACATTTCGGGTTGAAGATCATAGGTTGCAACTTTTGGTGAAGGAATCAGAATTCTGCTTTCACCATCAAACTCGTCTTCGCGACCGCCGCTAAAGAAGAACGTTACGTGTGCATATTTTTCTGTTTCAGCAATTCGGATTTGCTTTAACCCGGCATTCGAAACAATTTCACCCATCGTGTTGGTGGGGTTTGCTTTTTCAAAAATAACATTCACGTTTTTAAAATCAGCTTTGTAAGTCGTCATGGTGTACCACTCCAGATTCATGGTGTGCATACCATATTCAGGCAAATCTTCCTGGGTGAACGCAATCGTTGTTTGACGCAAACGGTCGGTGCGGAAGTTGTAGCAGATCACCACATCACCTTCTTCAATCACCCCAACTGGGCTTCCATCTTCTTTTACCATGCAAATTGGCTTGATAAATTCATCAGTCACACCTGCATCGTATGATGCCTGGATTGAAGCTAACAAATCGGTTGACTTTTCACCTTCACCTTTGGTATATAAATCGTAAGCCAGTTTTAAGCGATCGTAGTTTTTATCACGATCCATGCCGTAGTAACGACCAATGATTGAAGCGAATTTAGCGTTGGTTCCTTTTAAGCCCTCCAGGGCAGTTTCCAGAAAACCATAACCTGAGCGCGGGTCGGTGTCGCGACCGTCAGTCAGACCGTGCACAAACACATCTTTCAATCCCATATCGGTTGCCATTTGGCTAAGTGCGATCATGTGTGTGCTCAGGGCATGAACTCCTCCGGGGCCAACCAGGCCAATAAGGTGCACTTTTTTATTGTTGTCTTTGGCGTAATTATATGCTTTGAGCAATTGTGGGTTTTCCCACATCGATTTATCCTTGATAGCCTTCGTTATTTTTACCATATCCTGGTACAAAACGCGTCCGGCACCAATATTTAAATGGCCAACTTCAGAGTTTCCCATCTGTCCCTCGGGTAAACCAACGTTTTCGCCGGAAGTAAGCAATTGTGAATTTGGATATTCTTTTTGCAATGAGTCGATAAATGGAGTTGGAGTCGTTGCCACAACATCATTTTTTGATCCGTCGCCGATTCCCCAGCCATCCAGAATCATCAGTAAAGTCTTTTGTATGTCAGCCATAATTTATAATCGTTTTAAATAGTTTACTTAATGCGGCACAAAAATATCCTTTTTTGAGGTGGATCGGAAATTAACGGCAATCACTTTAGAAGAATTAACAAATATTAAATAAGTCTGTTAGCTGTGCACAGCTATCAGACTTATTATTTTGTTTTTGAGATTGACCGGAGCCAAAAACTTATCCCGCAGCGTATTCGAACAAATTCTTACGCACTTTTTACCTTTACCATACCTTTTTGGTATGCTTCCAACAATCGATTTAAATCTGCAATTTGGCTTTTGATATGAACCCCGTCGTCTGTATCGCCTACCATGATACGATCAGTTGATCGCTCAATCATACTTCGGATTGAAACAATATCGTGTTCCTCCTGAATGGCATTTCGTCTGGATTCGAACGGAGCATGTTCGGCAAGAATTAAGCTATACGAATCATAGATCAGGGTGTACCCGGCAATTCCGGTTACTTTTTGATAGGGTTTCGACATTCCGCCATCAATAACAAAAAGCCTTCCTTCTGCTTTTACCGGGCTTTCTCCTTTGCCAACTTTTACAGGCACATGCCCGTTGATGATATGCGATTTTTCAGGGTCGAGTCCAAACTCTTCTAAAATTCGGACACAGGTTTCTTTATCGTCGCGTAACTTGTAGTATTTATTGCTCTCTTCATATTGGGCTTCTTTGTCATTCAGGAAATAGCGTTCGAACGTGGCCATTTTCTTTTTACCAAACAATGGTGAATCAGCCCCGCACCACAAGTACCACATATAATCCCGGTCTTTGTTCCTTTTTTCGGGGCGCTCACGATTATAATATGCCCGTCGCGAAACTAAATCAAATTGCTCGCACAATGCTTTCCCTTTGTATTTTTTATCGTGAAGGGTTACTTCCTTGAAATCGCCATTAGCATCGAGTGGAATACACCCGTGGTACAATAAATTTGAGTTGTAAGTCAGAAATGTGCTCCCCTTCGAAAACAGTGTTTTTACATGTCGTTGCAAACGTTCGCAATTTAAAAACGAAAAGCGAAGTTTTTCGGCCAGCTCCTTTTCTTCCGCAGATAATTCATATGGATTGTTGGGATCAATGGTCGGGAAATTCGTATCGGTTAGCTTTAACTCACGCCCATCAATAGTAATGGTGCCTTTTTCGTAATCAATTTTATTCAGCAAGAGACGGTCCTCCATATGCATTTCCGGACATCGTTGCACAATTTCGCCAATAAGCTTCTCCTCAATAATCATAACGGCCTTGTGCATTTTGCTGATAAGCTTGACATGGGTCGATCCGATGTTTTCAGGAGGTGTATTAACGGGAATGAATGCTTCGCAGGGATCTCCCTCATAGACCCTCATTGCAAAGGTGGCCAATGGCAACAGATTAATACCATAGGAATCTTCCAGCGTATCCAGGTTGTCGTACCGGGCACTCACCCGGATTACCCCGGCAATACTCGCCCGAATACCAGAGGCTGCTGCCATCCAAAAAATATCATGATTACCCCACTGAATATCGACC